>NZ_JAAUVM010000048.1:0-1413 GCF_012030485.1 Pseudomonas sp. B14(2022) | reverse complement strand
CGGCGACCAATGCGGTAGGTGAAAGCGAGGTTTATCGCTACGACGATCAGCACGTGATTCTTGAACGTGGACTGGCCGGTGGGGCGAGTTTCTTCTGGGAATGGGAACGGGCTGGCAAGGCTGCGCGCTGTGTCCGGCATTGGGCCAGTTTTTCGCAGATGGATACGCGGTATGCCTGGGGGGATGACGGCCGTGTCACGGTGCATAACGCCGATGGCAGCCAGGAAGTGTACGTCCATGACGACCGGGCACGGCTGGTGCAGCGCATTGATCCGGACGGTGCGCAGCACTTCAAATCCTACGATGACAAGGGCCGGCTGACGGTTGAGCAGGATCCGCTGGGGGCGGTGACGGCGTATCAGTATGACGATGCCGGACGCTTGGTGGCGTTGTTTCCGGGGGATGATGAGCCGACAACCTACGAGCATGACAACGGCTTCGTACGGGTTGTAAGGCGGGGTCTGGCGGTCTGGAAATATGAGCGCAATGACCAGGGTGATGTCATTCGTAAGATCGATCCCGATGGCCATGTAACCGACTACAGCTATGACAAATACGGGCAACTGGTTGGGGTTTGGTATCCGGATCACAGTTGCCAGCGGCTGGTGTGGAATGAACGGGGGCAACTGGTTGAGGAGCAGCTACCCAATGGCGGGATCAAGCGTTATCGCTATGACGATCTTGGCCGGCAGGTTGCCCGCGAGGATGAACAGGGGGCGCTGACCCAGTATCAGTGGGACAGCGTGGGTCGGCTGGTTCGCGTGGTGCTGCCGGGTGGAGCATGTCGGGAATACAGCTACAACCCCTACGGAAAAATCACCGCCGAACGCGATGAACTCGGCCACGTCACCCGCTACGAATACGCCGACGGCCTGCACCTGATCAGCCGCCGCATCAACGCCGATGGCACTCAGGTCAACTACCGCTACGACAACGTGCGGTTACTGCTGACCGAGATCGAAAACGAGGTCGGCGAGACCTACCGACTTGCCTACCACCCCAATGGCCTGATCCAGCAGGAAATAGGTTTTGACGGGCAGCGTACGGCTTATGCCTACGACCTCAACGGCAATCTGCTGGAAAAAACCGAACACGGCGACGATGGCAGTCAGTTAGTCACTCGTTACGAACGCGATCACGCCGGTCGACTCGTCAGAAAAACCCTGCCCGATGGCAGCCTTGTTGAATATGCCTACGACCGCCAGGGCAACCTCCTCAGCGTCGACGACGGCCATTGGGCGCTGGCCTACGAATACGATAGCCAAAACCGCCTCACCGCCGAACATCAGGGCTGGGGCACCTTGCGCTATGGCTACGACACCTGCGGCCAGCTTCAACACCTGCGCCTGCCCGATAACAACCGGCTGGTTTTTAGTCATGCGAAAGGCGGCCACCTCGCCACCGTCGAATTAA
>NZ_JAAUVM010000047.1:0-1558 GCF_012030485.1 Pseudomonas sp. B14(2022) | reverse complement strand
GAATTGGGGTTGGCTATGGGGTCTATAGACTTAGCAGGAAATAATAGGTATCGACTAGCTGTCCAGTATTCAGCTCTTCTGAGAGGGCACACACGTAAAGTAAATAAAATGAATGTCGAACTTCTAAACCCATTACCTATGAATATATTCGTAAACACCGTTTTGCTGGATCTCTTCCAAGCTCATTTTCTGAATGGCTTTGTTTAGTAAAGACAAGTGTTCTGAGTGGCAAATGAGCTGGGCGACCCCATGTGTTTCTGCATCATAGAACCTGAAGGAAATAGAATTTTCGTCAGAAAGGATTAATTTGAAGTCGTCAGTTTTTGAGATGTTCGTGAGAGTGCTTAGGTTGTGCCATAGGTGTTCAAGACTGCTTTCATTGTTTTGCATAAGTGTTACAGAAGTTCGATAGCATGCCATGCAGTCAGGATTAATTTGAAGTGGGTTGGAATCTAAGTTAATTATCTGAGAGTAGACGTTGGTGAATTCATTTTTCCTTAAGATATCTCCTGGATGTGATTTTTTATAAAAGTTCTTTTGTAAAATATATTCTTCACTTTTGCTGTAGCAAGGCGATAGATGTGTATGCCATTGTACAATTCTTGGCCATTTTTCTTTAATTCGTGAGCTAAACTCACACCAGGTTTTCCACACACCTGCATAATCTTGGTTGAGCAGTGTTACCGTTATATAGTTCTCGTCGTGGCTAGGATACAGTTGATCCCACGGATGGATGCCTATTTGTCTGATGAATACTGTTTCCATTTTTTATCTCTTGAAGTATGAGTGATTGTCTGTGTCGTTTTTTAACGGTATTGATTGTCCGTTGATTCTGATCTCCGTGTTGAAGTGTGGACCAAGGTTACCTTTTTTATGACCTAGTGAGTGTTCCCTGATTTCTATTTGGCGTTCCTGTAATTTGAATGTGTACACTCTCCCCTCCGTGTATTGCTCCTGATCAGTGATCTTAACTCTGCGTATTAGTGTCGGGTGTTGAGTCTTTGGAATTTCGCCTATTGCTTTTGCTCTTTTAAAAGCACCATTTCTAGATAGTTTACTATCGGCCCCTTTAGGTAGTTCTGCATCTCCCTCGTGGACTTTTGCATGTTTCTCCGGGGCATCAGCGCCGTTTGTCGGTTTACATCCATTTTCACCAGGACAAGTGCTTAAGCCTAACGGATCTACCCAGCCGGTGGGATTGGGCACGTACTGGTACGTGTTGATCCCACCTGCCAACTTCACCGGATCAGGCGTCAGGTAGCGACCGACATCCGGATTGTAGTAGCGATGACGGTTGTAGTGCAGTCCGCTTTCCTGATCAAAGTACTGGCCCTGAAAACGCAGCGGGTTGTCGATTTTGCCTTTGTTGAGACGGCTGATCTGGCCGTAGGCGCGGTAGTGCGCGGACCAGACGATTTCGCCGTCGGGGTGGGTCAGTTCCTGCGGCGTGCCGAGGTGGTCGAGTTGGTAGTGGTAGGGCTTGGTGTCTTTTGGGCCGAAGCCTTCCAACAGGACCAGCGGCCTGAAACTGTTCGGTTCGTAGAGATAGCTGCGATGG
>NZ_JAAUVM010000046.1:0-3186 GCF_012030485.1 Pseudomonas sp. B14(2022) | reverse complement strand
GATGGTGAATGTTGATTTCTAGTCTTTGATTAGATCGTTCTTTAAAAATTTGGGTATGTGATAGAAAGATAGACTGAACGTTACTTTCACTGGTAACGGATCAGGCTAAGGTAAAATTTGTGAGTTACTCTGAATTGAGTATTATCGAATTTTCGGCGAATGTCGTCTTCACAGTATAACCAGATTGCTTGGGGTTATATGGTCAAGTGAAGAAGCGCATACGGTGGATGCCTTGGCAGTCAGAGGCGATGAAAGACGTGGTAGCCTGCGAAAAGCTTCGGGGAGTCGGCAAACAGACTTTGATCCGGAGATGTCTGAATGGGGGAACCCAGCCATCATAAGATGGTTATCTTAAGCTGAATACATAGGCTTAAGAGGCGAACCAGGGGAACTGAAACATCTAAGTACCCTGAGGAAAAGAAATCAACCGAGATTCCCTTAGTAGTGGCGAGCGAACGGGGACTAGCCCTTAAGTGGCTTTGAGATTAGCGGAACGTTCTGGAAAGTACGGCCATAGTGGGTGATAGCCCTGTACGCGAAAATCTCTTAGTCATGAAATCGAGTAGGACGGAGCACGAGAAACTTTGTCTGAATATGGGGGGACCATCCTCCAAGGCTAAATACTACTGACTGACCGATAGTGAACTAGTACCGTGAGGGAAAGGCGAAAAGAACCCCGGAGAGGGGAGTGAAATAGATCCTGAAACCGTATGCGTACAAGCAGTGGGAGCCCACTTTGTTGGGTGACTGCGTACCTTTTGTATAATGGGTCAGCGACTTATTTTCAGTGGCGAGCTTAACCGAATAGGGGAGGCGTAGCGAAAGCGAGTCTTAATAGGGCGTCTAGTCGCTGGGAATAGACCCGAAACCGGGCGATCTATCCATGGGCAGGTTGAAGGTTGGGTAACACTAACTGGAGGACCGAACCGACTACCGTTGAAAAGTTAGCGGATGACCTGTGGATCGGAGTGAAAGGCTAATCAAGCTCGGAGATAGCTGGTTCTCCTCGAAAGCTATTTAGGTAGCGCCTCATGTATCACTGTAGGGGGTAGAGCACTGTTTCGGCTAGGGGGTCATCCCGACTTACCAAACCGATGCAAACTCCGAATACCTACAAGTGCCGAGCATGGGAGACACACGGCGGGTGCTAACGTCCGTCGTGAAAAGGGAAACAACCCAGACCGTCAGCTAAGGTCCCAAAGTTATGGTTAAGTGGGAAACGATGTGGGAAGGCTTAGACAGCTAGGAGGTTGGCTTAGAAGCAGCCACCCTTTAAAGAAAGCGTAATAGCTCACTAGTCGAGTCGGCCTGCGCGGAAGATGTAACGGGGCTCAAACCATACACCGAAGCTACGGGTATCACGTAAGTGATGCGGTAGAGGAGCGTTCTGTAAGCCTGTGAAGGTGAGTTGAGAAGCTTGCTGGAGGTATCAGAAGTGCGAATGCTGACATGAGTAACGATAATGGGTGTGAAAAACACCCACGCCGAAAGACCAAGGTTTCCTGCGCAACGTTAATCGACGCAGGGTTAGTCGGTCCCTAAGGCGAGGCTGAAAAGCGTAGTCGATGGAAAACAGGTTAATATTCCTGTACTTCTGGTTATTGCGATGGAGGGACGGAGAAGGCTAGGCCAGCTTGGCGTTGGTTGTCCAAGTTTAAGGTGGTAGGCTGAGATCTTAGGTAAATCCGGGATCTTAAGGCCGAGAGCTGATGACGAGTTAACTTTTAGTTAACGAAGTGGTTGATGCCATGCTTCCAAGAAAAGCTTCTAAGCTTCAGGTAACCAGGAACCGTACCCCAAACCGACACAGGTGGTTGGGTAGAGAATACCAAGGCGCTTGAGAGAACTCGGGTGAAGGAACTAGGCAAAATGGCACCGTAACTTCGGGAGAAGGTGCGCCGGTGAGGGTGAAGGACTTGCTCCGTAAGCTCATGCCGGTCGAAGATACCAGGCCGCTGCGACTGTTTATTAAAAACACAGCACTCTGCAAACACGAAAGTGGACGTATAGGGTGTGACGCCTGCCCGGTGCCGGAAGGTTAATTGATGGGGTTAGCTAACGCGAAGCTCTTGATCGAAGCCCCGGTAAACGGCGGCCGTAACTATAACGGTCCTAAGGTAGCGAAATTCCTTGTCGGGTAAGTTCCGACCTGCACGAATGGCGTAACGATGGCGGCGCTGTCTCCACCCGAGACTCAGTGAAATTGAAATCGCTGTGAAGATGCAGTGTATCCGCGGCTAGACGGAAAGACCCCGTGAACCTTTACTATAGCTTTGCACTGGACTTTGAATTTGCTTGTGTAGGATAGGTGGGAGGCTTTGAAGCGTGGACGCCAGTCTGCGTGGAGCCAACCTTGAAATACCACCCTGGCAACTTTGAGGTTCTAACTCAGGTCCGTTATCCGGATCGAGGACAGTGTATGGTGGGTAGTTTGACTGGGGCGGTCTCCTCCTAAAGAGTAACGGAGGAGTACGAAGGTGCGCTCAGACCGGTCGGAAATCGGTCGTAGAGTATAAAGGCAAAAGCGCGCTTGACTGCGAGACAGACACGTCGAGCAGGTACGAAAGTAGGTCTTAGTGATCCGGTGGTTCTGTATGGAAGGGCCATCGCTCAACGGATAAAAGGTACTCCGGGGATAACAGGCTGATACCGCCCAAGAGTTCATATCGACGGCGGTGTTTGGCACCTCGATGTCGGCTCATCACATCCTGGGGCTGAAGCCGGTCCCAAGGGTATGGCTGTTCGCCATTTAAAGTGGTACGCGAGCTGGGTTTAGAACGTCGTGAGACAGTTCGGTCCCTATCTGCCGTGGACGTTTGAGATTTGAGAGGGGCTGCTCCTAGTACGAGAGGACCGGAGTGGACGAACCTCTGGTGTTCCGGTTGTCACGCCAGTGGCATTGCCGGGTAGCTATGTTCGGAATAGATAACCGCTGAAAGCATCTAAGCGGGAAACTAGCCTCAAGATGAGATCTCACTGGGACCTTGAGTCCCCTGAAGGGCCGTCGAAGACTACGACGTTGATAGGTTGGGTGTGTAAGCGCTGTGAGGCGTTGAGCTAACCAATACTAATTGCCCGTGAGGCTTGACCATATAACACCCAAGCAATTTGACTACTCGAAAGAGCATCAGATTGCGGTGTGTGAAGACGCAATGAACCGAAAGTTCGATGCTCACAAAACACCGA
>NZ_JAAUVM010000045.1:0-6936 GCF_012030485.1 Pseudomonas sp. B14(2022) | reverse complement strand
TGTAAGAGCGGAACCCTAAGTGGCCGTTACCGCAGCAACGGATATGCACTCGGCCCACCCCAAAAAAATGGTCGACCCGAAGGACGCCATCAGGAGCAAGTCGAATCGTCGCACCGCCCCTCCCACATTTGATCTCTATACATCAGATACCTATCAGCCTGCCCTGAATCTCGCTCCATTACCGCAGCAACACCTGCGCGACCACATCCGCCTGCCTGATCAACGCAACATCAGCTTGGCCACGATCACAATCACCACCATATGTCCCAGGATGCTGCGACGAATCCACGTCGCACGCCTCGGGCTCAAGCGCTGGTGACTCAGCAGGTACGCCAGCCACAGGTAATGGCCGATGATGCTCAGGGCCAGCAGGATTTTCAGGCTCAGCAGCGCCGCGAAATGGCTGGCCCAAGGTACCGCCAACAGCCCGCGATAGTGCCAGGCCAGGCCGATGCCCGCGCCGTACAGCAACACCACCACGCCGTGCAGTACCTGGCGCGAACGCCGTGCAATGGCGTGGTCGGAGGTGAACTGCGCGGACCAGGCCAGTTCCTCACGGGCTCTGTGCCAGATCACCACTTCGAAAAACAGCGTGCCGATAAACGCAATCGCCGCCAGCAGATGCACGATCAACAAGGTGGAATAAAGCATGACGTCCTCCTAGCCTGGATGCCCATCGACCCGTGCCTGCCACAGCATCGGGCCATACCGCCACAGGTACAGGCCGAGCCCGACGGTCCAGCACACACCCGCCAGCCACAACGCGGCCATCGGCAACAGCAGTACCAGCACCACCCGGCACACACATGCCAGGTTCAGCAGCCCAAAGGCCAGGGTCATCCCTGCGGGCGGCTGCAACGGGCGGCCGGTGTGGCCCAGGCTGACGCGGGCGATCATCGCCAGGATCAGTCCGGCCATGGCGCCGATGGTCAATGCATGCACGGCCAGGCTGGGATTGAGGGGCGCGCCGAAGTGCCACAGCGCCATGCCCAGGCAGGCCACAGCGAGCCAGGCGTACGCCAGGTGCAACGACCAGAGCAACGGCACCCGCCACAGCCCGCGATCATGCCAGCGCACCAGGCGCAATAAGTGCCCCAGTCCAAGGGCGGCGAACAGCAGGCCGATCCCTGGGTTGGCGGCCAGCGCAGGCCCGGCGGCATACAGCACGGCGACCAGCAGCGAAGCCCCGAGCAACGCCCGGTCCAGCCATGGCCAGGGTTTGACCGCCTCGACCCGGCCCAGACCGCGCTGGGTGAAAAACGGAATCACCCGCCCGCCGATCAAGCCCATCATCGCCGCCACCAGCCACAGGCCGGTGAGCACCGCCTGGCGTTGCAGGCCTGGGTCATTGCGCAGCAAGCCATACAGCGACAGCGCATCGGCCACGGTCAGCAGCGCCAGCACCAGCACGATCGGGTAGTTGCGCTTCTGGCGTACCTGCCACAGGGTCCAGCCCATCACGCCGGCCACGGCCAGGGGGAAGGTCAGTTCCAGCACCGCCAGCAGCGGCCAGTGCAGGTTGAACAGCCACCCCAGGCGCGCGGCCAGCCACACACCGGCAAGCAGCGCCAGGGCATTGCCGCTGATGCCTGGGCGGCCGGTCCAGGTCTGCACTGCCGTGAGCAGGAAGCCGGCGATGATCGCCAGGCCAAAGCCGAACAGCAGTTCATGCCGATGCCAGGCCAGCCAGCCGCCAGCGGGTTGCCAGGTGCCGAGGTGCCCGCCCAGGGCCAGCAGCCACAAGGGGATTGCCAGCGCCGCCAATACACAGGCGCCGAGGAAGAATGGCCGGAAGGCCAGGCGAAACAACGGGGTAATCGACATTGCCTTGCGCCGATCGAGCACTTGCATAACACGGTCTCCCTTCAGGACTGCGGCAATCTTGCGCCGATGGGCGTGCGTTGCCCTTGTCGTAGATCAAGTCGCTATCGGGGCCAAGGGATTACCCTCGCGCCTATATCCACACCGCACCCCGGAGCCATGATGAAAAACGCCTATGTCCCCCTCGCCTGGTTTGTGATCCTCGGCTCCATGCTAGCCGCCGCCAGCGGGCTTTCGCTGGTGCTGGTGTGAACGCACCACTGCTGTTCAAGGAACCGGGCATGGTGCTGCATCGCGTGCACCACCAGATCCTGCGCAGCCATCACCTGTTCGAACCGCTGAACGACGAAGAACTCAACGAGCTGATGGGCAACAGCCAGTTGCTGAGTATCGACAAGGGCGAGCCGCTGTTCCGCCAGGGCGAACCGGCCGATGCGTTTTACTTCGTGATTGCCGGTGCGGTGAAGATCTACCGCTTGACCCCCGACGGCCAGGAGAAGGTCTTCGAAGTGATCGGCGAGCGCCAGACCTTCGCCGAAGCCATGATGCTGATGGACACCCCCAACTACGTGGCCTGCGCCGAAGCGGTGTGCCCCACCCAGTTGTACCGTTTGTCCAACGCCACCTACATGCGCCTGCTGCACAGCAACAGCCGCCTGACCTTCGCCCTGCTCGGCACGTTGTGCGTGCGCTTGCACCAGCGGGTCAACGAGATCGAAACCCTGTCACTGAAGAACGCCACCCACCGCGTGGTGCGCTACCTGCTGACCCAACTGATGCGCCTGCACAGCACCGACGCCACGTTCGAACTGCCCATGGCCAAGCAGTTGATTGCCGGGCACCTGTCGATCCAGCCGGAGACCTTCTCGCGGATTATCCGGCGCCTGATCGATGAAAAAATCATCACCCAGGACGGACGCCAGATCGCCATTCTGGACCGGCTGCGCCTGGAGCAATTCGAGTGAAAACCTGCCTGTACTGCCAACAGCGCAATGCCGACAAGCATGAGCAGTGCACGGATTGCGGCATGGCCCTGCCCGCCTCGGACGCCGGCGTACAGGCCCTTCGCTTGCGGCGTTTCCAGTGGTTCTGCCTGAGCCTGACGCTGTTTTGCATCGCGATGTTCTTCTGGTTGCCGCGCGACTTCTACTGACCCTCGGTCAGTTGCCGGTACAGCTGGGGCAACCGCAGCGGCAACTGCTCCGGTTGACGGATCAGGGTGTAGCCATGAGCACCGAACATGTAGGGCAAGTAGTCCCCGGCCTGTTTGTCGATGGTGATGCAGAACGGAATCAGGCCCTGGCGCCGAGCCTCGACCACTGCCTGGCGGGTGTCTTCGACCCCGTAGCGGCCCTCATACAGATCCAGGTCATTGGGTTTGCCATCAGTCAGTAGCAACAACAACTTGCGCCGCTGTTTGCACGCCCCCAGCAGGTGAGTGGCTTGGCGAATAGCGGCGCCCATGCGCGTGTAGTAACCCGGCTTGAGCGCCTGGATACAGCCACGCGTGCGGTCGTCATAGGCTTGCTCGAACGTCTTGAGCTGTTGCAGGCGCACCTGATGGCGGCGCAGGGACGAGAAGCCATACAGCGCAAACGCATCTCCCAACCCGGCCAGGCTTTCACCAAACAGCAACAGGCTGTCGCGGATCACGTCGATGACCTTTTGCTCGTCGTTCAAATGCGCGTCGGTGGACATCGACAGGTCCGCCAGCAGCAGGCATGCCAGGTCTCGTCGTGTGTGACGCTGCTCCTGGTACAAGCCGCGTTCGGTGCAGGCGCCGTGTTGGCGTTGCACGTGGAAATCCACCCAGGCTTGCAGGTCCAGTTCCGCGCCTTGAGGTTGCTGGCGCAGCCATTGGCGGTCGGTGCGCAGTTGCTGGAATTGACGGCGCAGGCGCTGGGCCGGGCCGAGTAATCGGGCCGGTAACGGTTGCGGTGCATCGGCACGTGGCTGCATCAGTTGCAGATTGACGAAACCAGGTTGCAGGCATTGTTGGCGGTAGTCCCACTCGGGCAGCTTGATGCCCTCGCCGAGGGGGATGTCATCGACGTCGGCGGGCGGCAGGTCCAGGTGCAGCTTCAAGCCGCCGCTCTTGCGCACGCGCTGGCGCGACAGGCTCAACTGGTCGAGGTCTTCGGCGACGCGGGCGGCGTCCGGGTCCTCACTGTCGTCGGCCCAGCGATCGAGGTCGACGTGCTCGGTCCAGCTGAACAGGTTTTCCAGGCGCACCACCAGCAGGCCGCCATCACGGCTGTGATCATCCACACGGCTGGCGCGTTTGGGCGCGCCCTGCTGCTCACCGGACGGGGTGGCGAGGTCGTCGGCGTCGTCTTCAAGGTCGACGGCCTGGGGCGTGTCCAGGTGCAATGGCGGGTAAAGCCATAAGGGCAACGGCCAGGCGGCGCGTTCGCTGCGGGGTAAATGGCGCACGCTGCCGGGCTCGCGCAGGGCCTTGCGCAGGGCTTTTTCCAAGGCGGCTTCAGCGGGGCTCAGGCTGGCGGGGTCGGGGCGCAGCGTGATATGGGCGTCCACCAGGCGCTGGTAACTGGGCAGCAGCGCCGGGTAGCGTTGCAGCAGCAGCCAGGTCCAGCGTTGGTTGTCCCGGGCCCAATGGGTCATGGGGCCTGCATGGGCGGCCAACAGCGCCAGCCAGCGGTACAACTCCAGATTCAACGCGACGGTGGGGTACACCGCCAGGCTCGACGGCAGGCGCAGACGATTGCCATCGCAGGAAGCCAGGGGTGCGTGCTTGCAGGTGCCGGCGATGCGCATCAACAGGTTGCGGCGCAGCAGCAGGTCGCGTTCGCTGGCGGCTTCGAGGGCGATCCCGCTGGCACCGCCCAAGGCGCGGAACAACACGGCCAGGCTGCGCTGGCGGTCGACCAGATCGACCCGCGCGTGCGGAAAATCGACACTGGCGCGGCGGGTGATAAAGCGGTGCCAGGCACTGCCGACCCACTCTTCCAATTCAAGGGTAAAGGCCATGGGATGGGCTCCAACTGTTTGATATTTGACAGGCACACTGCAGTCCAAATGTGGGAGGGGCACCGCCCCTCCCACATTTGGACCGCGTTACCTTCAGTAGACGATCGCCACCGGTGCTCCAGCCATCCGGGCGCGTTGCCGGAAGCTGCATAGGTAGCAGACCAGCCCAAGCAGGAACACCACCCCACTGACCAACCGTGCCCAGAACAGTCCCTGCAAATGCTCCACCGTGGCCATGAACGGCAAGGCCACCCCGTCCACCTGCCAGCGTTGCAGCCAGACTTGCACGGCCCCGGCGGCGGTGAGGAACAGCGTGATCATCACCATCGACAGCACCATCATCCAGAAGCCCCAGATTTCGAGGGTTTGCGAACGCGCGTCCGGCGCTTCACCGATACCGCGCAGGCGTGGCATGGCGTAGCTGATCAGTGTCATCACGATCATGGCGTAGGCACCGAAGAACGCCAGGTGCCCGTGAGCGGCGGTGAGCTGGGTGCCGTGGGTGTAGAAGTTGACCGGTGCCAAGGTGTGCAGGAACCCCCACACGCCCGCGCCGAAGAACGCCGTGACCGTGGTGCCCTTGGCCCACAACGTGGCCGCGCGGTTGGGGTGCTGGCGCCGACGTTGCTTCACCATGGTGAAGGCGAACATCACCATCGCCAGGAACGGCAGCGGCTCCAGGGCCGAGAAGATCGAACCAACCCACAGCCACACTTCAGGCGCACCGATCCAGAAGAAGTGGTGGCCCGTGCCGATGATCCCGGTGATCAAGGCCATGGCGATGATCACGTACAGCCATTTTTCCACCACTTCACGGTCGACGCCGGTGACCTTGATCAGCACGAAGGCCAGCATCGAGCCCATGATCAGCTCCCACACGCCTTCGACCCAAAGATGCACCACCCACCACCAGTAGAACTTGTCCCGCGCCAGGTTGCCGGGGTTGTAGAAGGAGAACAGGAAGAACACCGCAAGGCCTATCAGCCCGGTCATCATCACCATGCTGACGGTGGTCTTGCGGCCCTTGAGCAGGGTCATGCCGATGTTGTACAGAAAGCCCAGGCACACCACCACGATGCCCATTTTGGTAATGGTCGGTTGCTCCAGGAACTCGCGCCCCATGGTCGGCAGCAGCTCGTTGTGGGTCAACTTGGCCAGCGCCGCATAGGGCACCAGCAGGTAGCCGAGGATGGTCAACACCCCGGCGGCGGCGAACACCCAGAACAGAATGATCGCCAGTTTCGGGCTGTGCAGCTCGCGTTCGGCCTCCTCGGGTATCAGGTAGTAGGCCGCGCCCATAAAGCCGAACAGCAGCCACACGATCAGCAGGTTGGTGTGAACCATCCGTGCCACGTTGAAGGGGATCAACGGGAACAGAAAGTCGCCGATGACGTATTGCAGGCCCATGATCAAACCGAACAGCACCTGACCGAGAAACAGGATCAGGGCGAACACAAAGTAGGGTTTGGCCACGGCCTGGGATTGGAATTTCAAGTATGGATTGGCACTGCGCATGGCTCAGCCCTCCTTGTTCGGTGGCCAGTTATTGGTATTGATCTTCGAGCTCCATTTGAGGAACTCGGCCATATCGTCCACCTCCTGGTCACTGAGATTGAATTGCGGCATGGCCCGCCGCCCCGGTACACCCAGGGGCTGCATCTTCATCCAGGCATGCAGGAACGGCTTGAACCCTTCTTCGCCGCCCCGGCGCTTGAACACATTGCCCAGTTCCGGCGCGAAATAAGCGCCCTCGCCCAGCAAGGTGTGGCAGCCGACGCAGTTGTTGCGCTCCCAGACGCCTTTGCCGCGAACGACAGATTCGGTGAGTTGGTCGACGTTGCTGCGGGCGGGAAAGGTTTGTTCGGTGTGGTAGGTCAGG
The DNA here is from genome assembly GCF_012030485.1 of Pseudomonas sp. B14(2022). Lineage (NCBI taxonomy): Bacteria > Pseudomonadati > Pseudomonadota > Gammaproteobacteria > Pseudomonadales > Pseudomonadaceae > Pseudomonas > Pseudomonas sp. B14(2022). The sequence goes on along the minus strand of NZ_JAAUVM010000045.1, from coordinate 248 downwards.
GCCAGGAAAATCAGGAAGAAGAACACGCTTCCTCCGAAGTAGATATTCCTGGCCATACCCTTGGTGAAGGTCTCTGACATGGTCGCTTCCTCATTGCTTGGCCAGGGGATGATAGGGAGGTGGGGGGTGGAAACTGCTTGATGGCGATCAAGAAATGTTGATGGTTTTGGTGGGGTATTTTTTTGTGGGGTTGGGTTGGGTACATATCCGTTATTTAGGTAACGGCGGCTTAGGGTTCCGCCCTTACG
>NZ_JAAUVM010000044.1:0-15606 GCF_012030485.1 Pseudomonas sp. B14(2022) | reverse complement strand
GATTACATCGAGATGTTCTACAACGTAAAACGCCGCCATGGTTTCAACAATCAGCTGTCACCGGTAGAGTTTGAAAAGCGTTACGCAATGAGCTTGCAAGGTGTCTACAGAATCCGGGGCGATTCACAACGGCACCTGGATCAAGAAACATTCTAGAACCGCCCGTTCTCCAGGCATTCTCACTGACAGTGACCGGGTCGTCGACCTTGAGGCGCCCAGCCTGTATCTCATTGGTAGCGACATAAACAGTCATCAATTTGGTCAGGCTTGCTGGGGGCAAGCGCATATCAGCGTTTTGGCTATCTATAACCGTACCGGTCGCTGCATCCATAAGCACCCAGGATTTTGCGCTCAGTTGCGGTGCTGCGGGGATCATCGCTCGCGGATTAGGTGACGCAGGACTTGGGGTTGATACTGGAGCCGCCCAAGCTGGTGTCAAAAAAGAACACACAAGAATGAGTGTAAGCCGCAATTTAGGGTGTTTCACAAGTGCCCGCCTCGGATAGCAGAAAGACGCGCCAAACTAAGTTAGGACTTGTGATCGCTCAAATTAACCCAGGTTAAAATAAATTTAACTTGGCGCGGCAAGGGTTGCTTTCACCTCTGGCAAAGGACAGATAATCGAGACCGTGGCTCCGCAACCACGCGGTGATTCCTGGATGCTCAATACGAACCCATGCAACCGAACGATTGCCGATACCAGAGAAAGCCCCAACCCGTGCCCAGGTTGCTGGCGAGTAGAGTCGACGCGATAAAGCCTGCGAATCACGCTTTCACGCTCTTCCTCAGGGATCCCAGGGCCATTATCAGAGACCTCGATATTGAGCGAGTTACCCGCCAGATAACCCCTAAAGTGAATGACACCACCCTCGGGAGTAAATTTGATGGCGTTATCCAAAAGATTAACCAACGCTTCGAACAGAAGAGAAACATCACCCGATAAAGCCGGAAGATCCGCTGAAATCTCAAGGAGCAGTGTTAGCCCCTTTTCCTGTGCCAACGGTTCGAAAAATTCGTGCGCCTGAGTTATTAGGGCCGCAGGTTGAAAAGATTCAAATCCTGATCTTCTCCTCGTATCTTCAAGTTCAGATATTCGCAGCAGCCCTTGGAAGCGCAACATGATGGATTCGCTTTCTTCCAGTGCCATGTTCAAGGTCTCTGCATGAGAGCTATCCAGGGGTAACTGCTGCAGCTGGTCAAGATGGGCACGCAGGCGAGTCAGGGGAGTACGCAGATCGTGCGCAATACCGTCACACGCCCCCTTAACCTCATGCATAAGCTGCTCTATATGCTCGAGCATGACGTTGACAGCATTGGCCAACATGTCGAGTTCATCGCGGCGTGGAGACAGCGGAAGGCGTTCGCCGAGATTGCCCGATACGATACTTTCAGTGCAGCTTTGGAGTCGCTGTACCCTACGTAAGGGCCTTCGCCTCAGGAGCCACCAACCGATCAACCCAGGGATAAGGGTAAGAGAAAACCCCCAAAATAATGCTTGCTCGATAATACCGCCGACTGCGGAGATAGAGCCCCCATCGCGCGATAGGATCAAAATTCGACCATCGTCACGATGCTGCATCAGTGCATGGCTGCTTCGGGTTTGCTCTCGTGGCAATGCAATGCTCAATCCCCTCTCGAGATAATGTACCTGGCCGTCACCTGGCAGACTTGCTCGCAAACGAAGCAGGTCGCCGGCGATATGGGTGCCGTCAGCTTCAAATAAGCCGTAGGCGTCGATTCCTGACGTCGAATACACCTCACTAGCGGCCAACTCGTCTTTTAGGCTGGCATCATCTATTTTTTGGTAATAGTGGGCTCGCTGCATCAATGTCCGCTCGGCAACAGCTCCGAGGTAGGTTGATATTTTCCAATAAAGCACACCTGTAAAAACGGCTCCCCAAGCGATAAAAAACAAGGCGTAGAGCCCAAGAAGGCGGCTATTGGAGGAACGCCAACGCTCATTCCTGGGAGGCAAGAACATAACCAGAACCGCGTATGGTTTGAATAACGGGTGAATTTCCACCCTCGATTTTTTTACGCAGGCGACCGATATGGACGTCAATAATGTTCGTGCCTGGGTCGAAGTGATATCCCCAAACTGCCTGGAAAAGCATGGTTCTAGTAACCAGCTGACCCGCGTTGCGCATGAAATAAGTGAGCAGTTTGAACTCGGTTGGGAGAAGTGGGATCTGCACGCCCTCGCGGCTGAGTGACTGTTCAATAAGATCAATATGGAGGTTGCCGACGCATAGTAGGCGCTCATTCACACCGGCAAGCGGGCGCCTCAGCAGCACTTCCACCCTGGCTATCATTTCGACCGTAGAGAACGGTTTGGTCAGGTAGTCGTCACCCCCTGAACGAAGCCCTTTGACCCGCTCATCGACATCTGACAATGCGCTGATCATCAAGACTGGCGTCTGAATACCGAGGCTTCGCAGCGTACTAATTATCGTCAAACCATCGAAATCAGGCAGCATCCGGTCAAGTGTTATCACATCATGGCCACCAGAAATGGCCGCTGATAATCCATCACGACCGTTCGCCGTCCATAGAACTTCGAATCCATGGGAGGTCAGCGTGTTAACAATAGCCTTGGCTGTAACCTCATCGTCCTCTATCACCAGCGCGCGATTCATTTTTACTCCACACAACGATTGCAAACCTAAAGCTCAAGCGAGCTCCAAGCGCCGTAGGCTTTAAAGATCAGTGCAGCCTAGGTAGGGTGCATCGGACGGTAAACTAAATATTTCTTAACCATCCTTAATTTCGTCTTTGCTTGAAAGGTGCCTATTTTTTCGCGCCCCCACTGCTAAATCTCATCTCTACGCTCGATTCAGGATATCCCGTCATGACGAAGACCTTATTGAGGCTCGCATTGGCTTGCTTGTTTCTATTTGCAGATGGCATTGAGGCACAGGATGCCACTCCCACCAAAACGCTTACCCTCTTTACGACAGGAGGCTTCATCGCGGCGATTCAATCCATAGCCCCCCTTTATGAAAAAACGACAGGAATCAGCCTGGTAACTAAAGAATCCCCGCCCACAGGCAATACGCCAACGGCAATCGAAAATCTGTTGGAGAGTGGTCAAAAAGCAGATGTTGTAATCATGGAGGACTGGGAGCTACGAAAGCTTATAGATCAAGGCCATTTGCAAAAAGCGAGTCGAATTGACCTTGCCAAGTCGTTCATTGCCATGGCCGTCCGCAAAGGCGCTAAAAAGCCCGATATAAGCACCATGAAGAACTTCAAAAAGACGTTGCTCAACGCAAAGTCTCTGGCTCTATCGGATACGCCCAGCGGAACATACCTGTCACGTATTCTCTTCCCTCAAATGCACATCTCAGAAAGGTTGAGGGTTAAGACCAGAACGATTTCTGCGAAGCCTGTCGCAGAAGCAGTAGCCCGTGGCGAAGCGGAGATAGGCTTCCAACAATTGAGTGAGCTGATGCACATGGAAGGCATCGATGTGATTGGGCTTATCCCCGATCAGGTTCAGAAAATGACAATGTACTCAGCGGCCATCACCACGGGCAGCGTGCAGCAAGAGGAGGCTGCCACGCTATTAAAGTTCCTCCGCTCAGAAGCCGCTAGGAGTGCCATGAAGCTAGGCGGATTAACACCTGTTCGATGAGCCCTGCTAGGAGCTGTGTGCTCGCTATTGGGCCACTGCCAGGATTGTAGTTGCTTTATGGTCGGTTATTTGAGGGGGCGATTTCGTTTGCTGACTCAAGCTTAAGCCATCAAGTTCTTGAGGGCTCAACGAGGCACCTCTGCCAGACAGAATCAAGGCGAGAACTAGAATGGTAAAGCCTACTAACATTGGGAATGAGCCTAACCAGAATTGGATGCGTCGGCGGCGCTGGTATGCGTCCATCTTTACTAGCCCCTGTCGGCGTTGGCGAGTATTTCTCGCTTACTTATACTTCTGTTGCTCAATGTAATTTCTACCGCCGATGATTGCTAGCCCTCGAAAAATGGAGTGGTCCCAATATCAAATTTTGGTGTGCCCGCAAAATCGTAAGGCTGAACACTGGATATGCGGTCATTTAAGCCGGAAAAACGGATTTCCTCCAACAGTCCTTGGTTGTTGGCTGGACAAACACGATTACCAACGCGGCGTCACCGCCGAGCGAATGTTAGTACTTCCAAAAAACCGGCGTAATGAGCACCAGTACAGTGAGTATCTCCAATCGCCCCAGCAGCATGCCAATGGTGAGTAGCCATTTTGCTGCATCAGGCAACGATGAGAAATTGCCCGCAGGCCCAATGACTTCGCCGAGCCCTGGCCCCACGTTGCAGACAGCAGTAGCCGCGCCGCTTAACGCAGTAACCCAATCTAGTCCGATTAAGGCGAGCCCTAAGGCGATCATTGCGATGGTAATGGTGAAGAAAAATGAGAAGGTCAAAAGCGAGCGTAAGATCTCTTCGTCAACTGGATGGCCGTTGTACTTTTTCCGAATCACTGCGCGAGGGTGGATCAACTGCTTCAGGCTACTCACTAATAGAGCACCTGCAACCTGGAAGCGGAAAATTTTAAGGCCTCCAGCCGTCGAGCCTGAACACCCGCCAACAAAGGTCAGATAGAAAAAAAGCAAGACCGCGAAGCTGCCCCACAAGGTGTAATCGCCTACAGCAACGCCTGTGGTTGTGACGACCGACGTCACATTGACGGCCACGATACGAAACGCATCCCACCATCCGTAGTCGCTGTGAAAACACAGCCACGTACCCACCGTCAGCCAGGTGACGACCAAGAATCCCACGAATCCGCGCACTTGGTGATCCTTGATCAGCGCACGGCGATTACCGCGCAACGTCGCGACGTACAAGGTAAAGGGCAAGCTCCCCAGAATCATTATGACTACTGCTACCCAGTGAATCGCCGGCTGCGTCCAGTGGCCAAGTGACGCGTCTGACGTTGAGAATCCCCCAGTAGAGATCAACGACATTGCGTGGTTGACCGCCTCAAAAGGCGTCATTCCTGCTACCCAGAGTGCAAGAGCCCCGACTCCAGTAAGTCCCAGATAGAGAAAGAGGATGTACTTAGCGGCCACATGGGAGCGAGGTGTAACTTTCTCCGACCAGTCTGAGGACTCAGTCTGGAAGAGACGCATGCCACCTACCCGCAGCAATGGAAGTATTGCCACAGCCATGCCGATGAAGCCGATACCACCCAGCCAGTGCAGCATCGAACGCCATATCAACAATCCTGGAGACGCGGTATCCAAACCACTTAAAACGGTTGAGCCAGTAGTTGTGATACCAGACATAGTTTCAAAGAAAGCGTCGGTGTAGCTGATGCCACTGATGAACACCATCGGCAACGCTGCGAAGGTGCATACCACCACCCAACTGCCAGTCGTCAGCAGGTACATATCCCTAGGGCGAAGGTGGACAGCGTCTGGCCGCCCCCGCACGATCAACAGTAGGCCGCAGATAAACGTAATAAAGCTCGACCAGAGGAAGGCAGACAGATCGTCGCTACGCTCATAGGCCACAAGCGTAATCATGGGTATAACCATGCTCACAGCGAGAGTAACTAGAAAAATGCCTAAGATGAAGCCGATAAGCCGCATTGTTGCGAGGGACATAAAATAGCCTGCCAAATTAGCGCCGGGCAGTATCGGACGACCAACCGTTTAGCCCCGTAAATTTTCCGTAAAATTTTTTAGTCCATCAGGAAGCCAAGGCACGGCCATACCAGAATTACAGAAACAAAAAAACCGGCGCAAGGCCGGGCACTTTGTGTTTCGGATGGGGCTGATCCCTCAGCAAATTCAGTGTAGTTCAGGTAGCCCTATCTTGCAGCTAACGCGTTCCCTGAGTGTCGGTTTCAGATATGATTTACATGGAAGCGACTTCCCCCTCTGTGCTGCTGCGGCGCAGCACCAGAACACCAGCAATCGCGGCCAGAATCGAGCCGATCAACACTCCGACTTTGACCTCATCAATCAAGTGAGCTGATCCGGCGAACGCCAGGTTGCCAATGAATAGGCTCATGGTGAAGCCAATGCCGCACAGCAGCGCTACGCCGTAAAGCTGAGTCCAGCTACTTCCTTCCGGCAGTTTGGCCAAGCCCATACGAATAGCCAGAGCAGCCAATAGGAAGATGCCAATCTGCTTGCCCACCAACAAGCCGATCGCAGCACCCAGGTCGTCAATGATCGCCAAGGCGGCGAGGAGAACCTTCAGCGAAGTCGGGACTCGCTTACCCAGCAAAGACAAGACGCCCAGGGCGAACGCGATGTCGGTAGCGGCTGGGATAGCCCAGCCCTTCAAGGTCTCGGAATTACCCCAGTTGATTGCGATGTAGATCAGCGCAGGAACAAAAATCGCCTCCCTCAGTGCCTGGGATACCTCTCTTGCGGAGAGCTCAGCCGCAGTGTTTTCGCTAACGCTACCTACCTGGGATGAACTAGCTGCCGCTCTGGCAGCTTTCAGCCTTTGCTCAGCGTACACATGGCCGGATCATCACCTGGCAGCGGATAGCCTGCGGCTGAGAGAGCTTCGGCGCGCTCTTCAATGAGCAGGCGCTCAGGATAACGAGCGACTTGATAGGCTCTGCCCGGCACGCGCCAAATGGCATCCATTCGTGGCTCCTTAGGGGCTGACCGGCTTACTTTCCAACCGGCTTCGTCGGGATCTTTCGAAAGCAGGCACTCACCACAATGGGCACGTGGTTCGCGATTGGTCAATTGACACGGGGCGCCCCTCCACATAAATCGTGTCCGCCTGAACGCAATATACAGCTAGTGACCCTTCACCCCCTCCGGTGCAATCAAGCGCAAGAACGTTCCCTAGCCGAATAGGCTCTGGAATCCAGGTGTGCCCCGTGCACACACGCCAGATTCCTTTGACACCTTCTCGATGGTGCTTTTTGATCCGCTCGCGCCCCCATAGCGCGATCTCTTCGACAGCAGGGATTGATATGTCTCGAGTGAACTCGACCCATGACATCCCAGCAGGAATGTCCGCGTGAACAACTCCAACCAAGCCGAGAGGCGACTCGATTTCAATGACGGATGGAAGGCTCTCAAGCTTTCCAATTATCATCTCCTTCGATTCGTCGGCTATGGTCGACCACCAGCCTGCACCATGAGCTACGTAACGAGCGCTGGGATTTTCCCTGTAAGCATTGATAAGCATCTGCTCATGGTTACCTTGAACAGTGAAGAACCACGGCTCACCAAGAAGCTTCAGCCCGTCGAGGACTCCCGGCCCGCGATCTATGAGGTCACCCACCCCGATGACTCGGTCGATTGCCTTGTCGAAACCTAGCTTCAACAATCCTTTATGGAGGTCAATCGTCTTGAAGTGGATGTCACCGACGACGAAGTCGCGACCTACCTCGTTCCGGGGAAGCCTCAGAACTTTCTGACTCATGCGCGGGTTCCTTCCTCAATGGCCAGCCACCGGGTGACCAAACCCGTATTGTCCACCCAGCGACCGCACCTTCCAACAGAAATATGGACAGACAGGATGACTACACTCCAGTGCGCAGGGCTGAGGCATCCCGAGTTTCTTCCGTCGATTGAAATGACCAGAGCAAGCGGAGCGCGCAGGCCCGTAAGGCCGGAGGCGCGAGGATGGAAGCCCAAGAGCCATGACTTGGCGTCAGCCATGGCATGGTTTACGACAGCCGACCCGAGAGGGCGCGCCATAAACATCGATTTGCGTAAATTGCAGGATTGCTGATGTTCTGCAGGCTTATGTATTCCAATACTTCTGAACTGTAGTCCGCGCAATTCCAAGCTTTTCCATAGGCTGGAGATATCTACGGTGTCGGGGGCAGTCCACTGTTCCTCGCGCAAAAAACCAACCCAGTGCCGCGAACTATGTGAACCCGTCCGCATTAACCCCTACGCACAAGGAACGATGTTAATTAGCCATGTTCCAACCTGCTGTGCCAAGCCTGCCCAATGGGGGCACGGCTCAATCGGCTCTGCGTAAACCGCGGCGCGCGCTACCCATTACAAGGACGTAAGCTTTATGCAGTCATCCCCCTCCCAAGCGCCTTCCGCCACCGGCGAACTGATCGCCAGTTTCCGTCACGGCAAGGGTTTTCTGATTTTCAGTTTGATATTTGGCGTTGTGTTGTTAGGTCTCGCCGGGTTTGTGTTGTATCTGGGCACGATCCTGCCACCGGGCAATGAGGGGCCGGTCAGTCTCCAAACGTCCCGTGGCATGGCCTTCAGTTTCAGTGACCCCCATACCTTGATCTACGCCACCAGCGCTTTGCTGGCCGTTCTCGGGCTTGGTGTATTTGCCGCTTACGCCTGGCACAGGAAACTGCGTGCGCCGCGCTACGCAGTGTATGAGCACGGCATCGAGCGCATCATCAACGATCAGCGGGAATACACCGCCTTTGCCGAGATTGACGACCTGTATCTATTTGGCTCCGGGCAAACCGTGCTGACCGGCATGATCACCAACCTGGCCTACCGTCGTAATGCCAGCGAGCCGTTTCATCGAGTGATCGAGAGCCTCAAGGGCTTTCACGACTTCCAGGAGTTGGTTCGTGAGTTGCACGTACGCGCACGTCTGCGGGAGGTGATGGCGACGTTGGAGTCGGGCGGGGCGGTCAGGTTCAATTGCATCAGCTCCGGGCAGGTCTGGGGCAAGCGCGTCACCGGCAACTTCCTCAAAATCACCACGACGCCGATTGTGGTGAGCCAGGATTTCCTCGAATACCAGGGGCGCAAGGTGCCGATGTCGTCGTTGTGTACCGTCGACCTCAATGCCTGGACTGAAAAGGTGGTGATCAAGGACGAGACCGGCAAACCCGTGTTGTCGACCATCGCCACCGGCATTCTGAGCCACGATCTGTTCCTCAATACCCTCGATGCCGTGTTTGCGGCTGAAGAACAAAAACGCGAGCTGGCGTGAGCCGGCAGCATCAAAGATGAGTATTAAACGATGATCTATCGCGGCGCAGGCTGGCTGACGCTGTTCACACCGGTGGCCATGGTGTTGTTGCTGATGGGGTTATGGCCCGACCCCAGCGTCAAACCCGGCAATACCTCACTGATGCAACTGTTGATGGGCCTGGGGATTGGCTCGGGCATCAACACCGTGCTGGGCTTTGTCCTGAACCGGCAGGTGCATGAAGATGGCGTGCGCCATCACTTCTTTTTCATGCCCATGCAGTGGCCGGCGCTGGCGATCATGCTTGTCTGCACGGTGATTGCCCTGCTCAAGTAAGGCTACCGACCGCTCGGCAGGGCCTGCGAAGTGCGTGTGCCATTTAGCGACATCATCTACGTCTGCCCCTACGTGCTCGCCCGGTTTGATCGCGATGGGCATTTCCGCGTCGTGTGTCAGGGACCGAAGGACAAGGTGTTCGACTATCAATTGGGTGAGGGTATCTCCCTGGACGAAATGGCGTTTCATGCCGAGTGGTTGCGGGGACTGATAGGGGAGCGGATGCACGAACTATAGAACCTGGACAAATGACACACGCATGCGAATAGAGTCCCTACAGCCAAGCTATACGCCTGCGTGGTGTGAGTCTGTGCCCGTCTGTGACGGCACCTCTCACGCCACGACCACCAACTGCTCCTTGAACTTGGTGTACAACGTCAGCGTGTGATTCAGGTAGATTTTCGATCCGCTTGCTCGTTTTTCCGGCGAGCCACTGCTCCACACGCCAAATACGATGACTTCTGTGCCTTTGACCAGCGTCTGCAGCCACTCGCCGTCTTTATCTCCAACACTGACCTTGAAGACGCTTGTCACATTTTCCGCGTCGGGCCGTTCGTATTTAGCCGTGAGATTCAGATAGCTCATGACCCGGCCGCTGCCTTCATCTGGCACGTAAACCCGGTCGACCGTGCCCACCACGGCGAAGGGGTGGCACTCGCTCCCCAGGCGTTCCAGCATTCGCCATGCATCTTCGTAGCGGTTTTTTTCAAAGAAAAAGTCTGACCAGCGAATTTTCTTAGTACCAAAGCGCAGTACCAGGTGTTGAGCCAGTTCATCATCCGCTTCGCACCGCTCACGCAGCTTAAGCAGATCAGCCGTAGTGCGCAGGTAGCTGGCAAGTTTTTTGCCGCTTGGCTGATATAGCTTGGGCTGTCTCTGCGTGGCAGAGCCCTCCGTTGCTGAAGTCGTAAACTGAGCACCAGAGAGTGATTTGCCACCCAGGTTATTGTGCAGCAGTAACAGGCGCAGTTCGGAAGCGCCGGCGTTGAGCGCTCCGATAAAGTCGGGATCGGACTCGGCCGCGACGATAATTTTCAACTGGCCGATGGCGTCGTATTTGCACCCGGGTTTGTGGTCGGAGTCACGGCCGGCAGTCAGCCCGATGTAGGCGGCGCGGTCGTATGGTTCCTTTCCCGCCCGGTTGACGAGTCCGCGCGGCACAAAGCGCACCGGTGCACGGCAGTTGCCGCCGTCACACACCAGCGATGGAATAGTGCGGTTACGATCGCTGAGCGTTTGAAGTGCCTCGATAGTGTGCGGATGGCCCAGCGCATCCAATGCCGACGACATTTTTATTCCTTTACCCACGCATGACTCCTGATTGAAACGGCAGTTGAGTGGGGCTCATCCTATCAAGCGTAATCCCCGTCTGCGACCCGGGCGCGGCAGGTGTGATTTGAGTTTATGGGCCCCAAATAAAGCGCGCGACCCATCCGGCCGCAATCGCAGCTGATTTCAACGGCAGTGACGCAAGGCTCAGCAGAACAGCTGAGCCACCGAAAGCAGGCAAATCACTTGCACAAAAATCTGAGCTCGAATGGGATGTTTCATCTACGCTACCCTCCTGTACGGTTGCGGATGAGCGTGCCGCATGCGATGTAAGTCCTCCCTGGAGCGTCGACAACACTCGCAACTATCGAGTATAGGTCCTGAAACGAATCTTTCACGACTTTGCCGACCCATGGCCCGCCAGGCACTGTTTACAACTATCTGCCCAGCCCATCGCACTTTTTTTCATTTCTCCAATCTATCTTTGTCCCAGCCCTGCCGATTTCCCGCGCGGGCGAAAGAACCAGATCGGGTGCCGATGGCTCGCACGTTACTTTTATTCAAGACTCGACGAGTGCGTCGGCCACTGTGGCTGGCCGTGGTGTTAATGCTCTGCGCCAGTGGCTGCACCCAACAGCAGGGTCGGGACATAGCCAAGCAGTTCAGCAACGGCAAACCTGATGAGTTCTTCCAGACCAGTGTCGATCGCATGGCGACTCTGGGCATGCGCGATAACTTGCAAAGCCTGTATTTGCTCATGAACAAGCTCTATCTGCGCAACCCCAACCAGTGGCGCCAGTCGGGTTATCCGGATGCGGTGAGCGCTGCGCGGGAGATCCGCCTGGCCATTGAGCAGCGCCGCTCATTGCCCGCACTCGGGGAGCGTCGCGACCTGGCGGCGCTGAGTTACTCCTTGAGCCCTGAGTTTCAGGGCGACCGGGTCGGTGCCTTTATCTATGCCATCGGCAGCATGATCGTGACCGCCCACGGTGGGCGTACCGAGTTCTACATTACCGACTCGATCAACCCGCAGTTCGTCAGCAACGCCGCGCGCAACATCGAGAAGGCCACCTGGTTGCTCAGCAAGCGCCAGGATGCAAATGGCGTCCTGCTCCTGTTTTCCAACGAGATCTCGGAGGAGGGCAGCAACCTGAGTTTCGCCGTCGAGTTCGGCAAGATTGTTGCGCGCCTTGACCTGTTGACCCAGATGCTCGATGAGCGCTACCGCCGTATTGGGCTTAACTATGCACAAAGCCTGTTGTTGATGAATTTCCTGCCGGTGCAGTAATTGGGTTGTTCGGTATGCTGTTTCTCCTTTGGATGTAGGAGTCTGCCTATCTTGCATCCCGATACTTGAAACACCTGTCTGTGCACAATAGCCTCGGATTTTTCTGAAAAAACGAGGCCCTACCTTGGGTAAGCGAAAAACAGCGTGGCCGACGGACCGCGAAATACGCCTGCGCTTTATCCTCTTCGCTGTGATCGACGCCGCAAGCGTTCAGGGCGTTCCCTCCGAGTTGTTGCTGCCCGCGCATAAACTGCTGCGAGACTCGCCGACAGAGGCGCAGTTGCTCACCGCTCTGGGTGAAATTCTTGCCGCTGATGAAATGCATGGGTTCAGGTTGCCACCGGGGTCGGAGGCCGATGAATTGATGCAGTCTCTGGAGAAGCCCAACGCCTAGTCATTCCTTAAGATTGGACGAGATTCCTCAATCGAATACCCATGACGTCTATTAACGTCATGTAGCGGATATAAGTGGCGCAATAGCGTCAGATTGATCGTCATCACGCCTGGTACAGCTGTTTTGTTCGACTAAGCATCCCTGGGAACCTCCATTCCTGCTGCTCTGCCGGCGTCTTGCGCAGCCCTCCGGCCTCTCTGGAATCGGCGTCAGAACCTAGCCATTTCCTGTCGATTACGGAGTTTCGAACATGATGAATGCAATGCAGATGCCGATGAACACCTCCATGCCAATGATGCCGATGATGTGCTGCACCTGCTGACAGGTCCCGCGCCATAAAAAACGCCCCGATAAGTCGGGGGCGTTTTTTTGCGTGATTAATCCAGCCGCTCTGGGTAGGTGATCACCAGGAACGCCACGGCTTCGCTGTCTGCCGGATTTGCGGTAGCGGTGGAGCTGGTCGGCGTAGAACAGGATTGAATCGCCGGTGGACAGCAGGTAGCGTTCATCATTGACGCTGACTTCCTGCACACCTTGGGCCACCACCAGGTTTTCCTGGATGCCCGGCCCGTGGCCTTTGGACACTTCCTCCCCAAGCGCCCGCAGGCGAATCTCATAGAACTCGGACTGGCGCGCCGTATCGTAGGGAAACAGCGCCTGGCTGATAAACGCGCCATCGGCACTCACCAGGCGTTTGCTCTGCTGCGCCGGCAACACTTCAACCCCTTCGAACGCGCGATCTTCCAGGAACGCCGCCACCGACACCTTCAGACCCTTGGCAATTTTGCACAACACCTTGATCGACGGCACGCTGCGCCCGGATTCGACCTGTGCCAGCATCGCCCGGCTCACGCCGCAGGCGCGTGCCAGGGCATCCAGTGACAAGTGCCGTTTGCGATGGAGGGTAAAGTCGATGACGGTGGAGGATGCAGGCATGGGAGGCGATCTCATAGGTGACTCGATGACCCAAAGTAATACGTACTGGTTATTTCCTTAAATACTGAGCTTGCATGTATTAATTCGATTTTGGACTTAAAAAATAAATCCGGTCTGATGCTGTTGTGGGAAGGGGCTGGTCCGTTATTAAGGCGTGACTTGGCGAGCATCGTTGCCTTCCCATCACTGTTCGCGTGATGGCCCAGCCGTTCACGCCCCCGAATTCCAAGGATCCGCCCATGCTGCTGCGCCCACCTCCGTTCCTATTTGCCGCCTTGACGTTAAGCTCGCTGGTGCACTCCGAAGACCTGCAATTGGCGCCGGTCGAAGTCACCACGCCGGAGGCCAGCGCCGGCGAAGTGGCTCAGGCGCAGCTCAAGAGCGTGCCCGGCGCCACCAATTACATCGACATGAGCAGCGTGCAGCAGGGGCGGGTGAGCACCAACGAAGACGTGTTCAAGTACCAGCCGGGGGTGTACGCCAAGGCGGCGAATAATGAAGGGGTGAAGCTGTCCATTCGCGGTTCTGGCCTGAACCGCAGCCCGGGTGCCCATGCTTCAGGGCTGTACGAAATGTTCGATGGCTTGCCGCTGACCGGCCCCGGCGGCACCCCTTACGAACTCAAGGACCCGTTGTGGCAAAGCCGCGTCGAGGTGCTGCGCGGTGCCAATGGCGTCGATCGGGGCGCGTTGGCGCTGGGCGGCGCGGTCAACTACGTGACCCATACCGGCTACGACGCGCCCACGTTGCAAGTGCGCTACGAAGCCGGCAGCCGTGGCTATGCCCAGCGCGAGATCAGTTCGGGCCAGGTGCTGGGGGATGCCGACTACTACATCAGCCTCACCGACTCGGAATCCGACGGCTACCAGCGCCAGAGCGCCGCCACCGGCAAAGGCATGGCCGCCAACTTCGGCTACCGCTTCAACCCGGACCTGGAAACCCGCTTCTATTTCCGTTACCGCGAAACCACCAACGACACCCCCGGCAAACTCACCCGCGCCCAGATCAGTCACGACCCGCGCGCCGCCAACAGCCTCAACGCCGCCCGTGATTCCAAGCGCCTGCAACCGGGCTCCACCTGGATCGCCAACAAGACCACCTTGCAGCTGGATGACAGCTCGCGCCTGGAAGTCGGGCTGGCGTACCACGATTACCCGATGGACCTGCGCGAAGGCACCAACCGCCTCAAGGTGGCCTACACCGATATCAGCAGCACCCTGAATTACATCCGCCAGGACACGTTTTTCGGCCACGACAGCAAAACCACCCTCGGCCTGCGCACCACCCAGGCGATGCCCAATAACGGCGCATCGGAATACGTGCGCACGCCAGCCGGCAACACCGCAACCTACGCCCCCGGCACCAAGACCCGCGACTACAGCTACCTGGGCTCCGACACCGTGCTGCATATCGGTAACGACCTGGAGCTGGTCCAGGACCTGTGGCTGACCACCGGCCTGGCCGCGATCTACACCCGCCGTGAAACCCAGGTCACCTATCCCGAAGGCCAGGCGCCGCTTAGCCAGCATGACTGGGACTACGCACCGCGCATCGGCCTGCGCTATGACTTCAACCCGCGGTTGCAGGTGTACGGCAACCTGAGCCGTTCGGTCGAGCCACCGCACGCATGGTCGATGATCTGGGGTTCCAACAAATACTTTGCCAGTGGTGCAGCCAAAGGCCTGGCCCGCGAAGGCGTCAGCCTGAAAAACCAGACCGCCACCACCCTGGAAATCGGTGGCCGTGGCGAAGCATGGCTCGGCCAGTGGGACCTGGCGCTGTACCGCTCCGAAGTGCGTCACGAACTGCTCACCGTGGAAACCCAGGCCCAGACCTCGACCAGCAATGCCATCGTCGCCGAGTCCAACGCCAGCCCCACCGTGCACCAGGGCGTGGAACTGGGCCTGCTCAGCCCGCTGTGGGACGGTGGTCGCAGCGGTAAGCTCGATGTGCGCCAGGCCTATACCTTCAGCGATTTCCACTACCGCGACGACGACCGTTTCGGTGGCAACCGCTTGCCGGGCATCCCCAAGCACTACTATCAGGCGCAACTGCGCTACAGCCACCCGACCGGTTTCTACACCAGCCTCAACGCCGAGTATTCCTCACGGGTGGCGGTGGACTACGCTAATTCCTATTACGCCGCGTCCTACACCCTCCTGGGCACCACCTTTGGCTACGACGCACCCAAGCAGGACTGGCAAGCCTGGGTCGACCTGCGCAACCTCACCAACCGCCGCTACGCCAACACCGTCACGCCGGGCTACGACGACAAGGGTCTGGATGTCGCACGCTCCACACCGGCCGATGGACGCGGGATCTACACCGGAGTGTCGTGGAGCTGGCGCTAAGAGGACATCCAGGTACCTGCTGCCTGGAGATCAAACGGTGGGAGGGGGCTTGCCCCGGTACAAACCGGGGACATCGTTTACATTTCTAACCGGGGACATGGTTTACAGGCTAATACGCATGATCAGGAGGTAACTGATCATGCCCTGGAACCAAGAGTCCCCCA
>NZ_JAAUVM010000043.1:0-19036 GCF_012030485.1 Pseudomonas sp. B14(2022) | reverse complement strand
GCTGGGATACAGCTCACCTAATGACTACGCAAAGCAACTGAAGCAAACTGCTTAACACTCGCTTCATGGCGTACGTTTTGAGGGAACAAGTCCATGGTTACTTTGGGGCTTTTCCAAAGTGACCCGCCGTAAGGGCGGAACCCATAGCGGCCGTGACCGCAGCAACGGATATGTACGCGCTCAAAGCCAACGACATGGTCGGCCCGAAGGCCGCCACGGAACCAAGCTCCCTCCCACACTTCAACCAGCCACACTTTCTGCCGCCCCCACCCCCGTGCTTAAGCCTCTCCACCCCTAAAAGCCCCCTAAAAGCGCACAAACACTGGCCCTGCCCAAGCCTGGCGCGCACCGCAAAGTCTGCTGAGCCCGGCCACCAAAACGGTGGTTTGTATTGAGCGCAGGTCGTTTTAGACGGCATATGCTGATTTCACAGTGGTGTAATGAACCTGTGCTGCAACGAGGCCGACGCGCCGCCAGGGCAGCGAACGCTTGTCACACTCAACGAACTCCAGGACCGCACTCAATGAGCTTTCTTCGTCCCAAATTCATCACGTTCGACTGCTACGGTACGCTGACCAACTTCCATATGGGCACCATGACCCGCGAGCTGTTCGCCGATCGCATCAAGCCTGAACAAATGGACCAGTTCGTCAAAGACTTCTCGGCTTATCGCCTCGACCAGGTCATGGGCGACTGGCGCCCCTACGATGAAATCCTCAAGACCGCCCTGGCCCGTACCTGCAAACGCTGGGGTATCGACTATCGCGAGGAAGGCCAGCTGTATTACGACGCCGTGCCGACCTGGGGCCCTCATGCCGACGTGCCGGCCGGGCTGTCGAAAATTGCCGACAAGATTCCCCTGGTGATCTTCTCCAATGCCAGCGACAGTCAGATCATGTCCAACGTCGACAAGCTCGGCGCGCCGTTCCACAAGGTGTTTACCGCCGAGCAGGCCCAGGCCTACAAGCCGCGCCTGGCCGCGTTTGAATTCATGCTCGACAACCTCGGCTGTGGCCCGGAAGACATCTTGCATGTGTCTTCCAGCTTCCGTTACGACCTGATGCCGGCCCATGACATGAAGATCAAAAACAAAGCCTTCGTTGCCCGTGGCCACGAAGTGCCGGGCAACGCGTTCTACGGTTACCAGCAGATCACCGATATCGGTGGGCTGCCGGCGCTGGTCGGTCTGTAAGCGCACACCTCTGAGGGTAAGACATGGGCAGTGAATCCTATTGGCTCGACACCGCACCGGCGTTTACCGGTGCCCAGCTGGGCGGCTTGCCCAAGCAGGTCGATGTGGCTGTGGTCGGCGGTGGGTTCACCGGCCTGGCGGCAGCGCGGGCGTTGGCGCTCAAGGGCGCCAGTGTGGTGGTGCTCGACGCCGGGCGGGTGATCGGTGAGGCCTCGGGGCGCAACGGTGGGCAGTGCAACACCGGTGTGGCCCAGGATTACGCCGGGTTGCACGCCAGCCTCGGTGCCGCCAAGGCGCGTGCCTATTACCAGGCCTATGAAAGTGCCGTGCAGACGGTGGTGTCACTGGTCGAGCAGGAAAGGATCACCTGCGATCTGGTGCGCAACGGCAAGCTCAAGCTGGCGGCCAAGCCGATGCACTACGAAGGCCTGGCCCGCACCTGCGAGCTGATCCGCCAGGAGGTGGATGCCGATGTCGAGTTGCTCAGCGCCGAGCAGACCCGCGCGGAAGTCAATTCGGCGCAGTTTCATGGCGGCCTGCTGCAACGCAACGGCGTGCAGATGCATGTCGGCCGCTTCGGCGTCGGCTTGGCCGAAGCGGCGGCGCGGCGTGGTGCGATGATCTACGAGCACACCCAGGTCAAGGATTGGAAGGCCCAGGCCGGCGGCTACCAGGTCAACACCGCCAAGGGTTCATTGCACGCCGGGCAAGTCCTGCTGGCGACCGGTGCCTGCCAGCATGGCGACCTGGGTTGGTACCGCCGCAGGATTGTGCCGGTGGGCAGTTTTGTCATCGCTACCGAAGTCTTGCCCCAGACGCTGATCGACCAGTTGCTGCCGCAACATCGCGCCTACGTGACCAGCCGCATGATCGGCAACTACTTTCGCCTGACCCCGGACAACCGCCTGCTGTTCGGCGGGCGTGCTCGGTTTGCCATGTCCGACAGCGTCTCCGACGCCAAGAGCGGCAAGGTACTGCAAGCGGCGATGCTGAACATGTTCCCGCAGTTGGCGCACGTGAAGATCGACTACTGCTGGGGCGGCCTGGTGGACATGACGTCCGACCGCCTGCCCCGCGCCGGCCAGCATGGCGGCGTGTTCCACTCCATGGGCTACAGCGGCCATGGCGTGCAGATGTCGGTGCACATGGGCCAGGTGATGGCCGAGGTCATGGCCGGCAATACCGCGGCCAACCCTTGGCGCGAACTGGAATGGCCGGCGATCCCCGGGCATTTCGGCAAGCCGTGGTTCCTGCCGTTCGTAGGGGCTTACTACCGCTTCCAGGACTATTTGCACTGAGTTGCCGTTGTTGCGTCACCGTCGTTTGTGTTTCCAGGACGCTCCGGACATCCGTGAGCACTCGATTCTTCCGATTATCGACAGGTAGCCTTGCTATGACTGACAACAAAAACACCCCCGAACTCATCTCCGGCCAGGACAGCCTGCGGGTGTTCGAACGTCTCAACCGTGGCATGTCGCGCCGCAACGCCCTGCAAATGCTGGGCGTGGCCGGTGTCGCCGCCGCCGGTGCCGGCAGCCTGTTCGGCGCCGCCGGCAAGCTGTTCGCCGACGAGGCCGCCGTGGCCGGCAAAGGCAAGCCAGGCGGCAAGATCCGCGTGGCCGGCATGTCCAGCTCCACCGCCGATACCCTCGACCCGGCCAAGGGCGCGCTGTCCACCGACTATGTGCGCCACTACATGTTCTACAACGGCCTGACCCGCTTCGATAAGCACCTGGTGCCGCAACTGGAACTGGCCGAGCGCATCGACAACACCGACGCCACCGTCTGGACCATTACCCTGCGCAAGGACGTGACCTTCCACAACGGCAAGGCCCTGACCGCCGCCGACGTGGTGTTCTCCCTGAACCGCCACAAAGACCCGCTGACCGGTTCCAAGGTCATGCCGTTGATGGAGCAGTTCGCCGAGATCAAGGCCAGCGGGCCGAACGAAGTGCAGATCCGCCTCAGCGCGGCCAACGCCGAGTTGCCGTCGATCCTCGCGGTGTCGCACCTGTTGATCGTCCCCGAGGGCACCAGCGACTTCAGTAAAGGCATCGGCACCGGGCCGTTCACCGTGGGCGAGTTCAAGCCAGGCGTGCGTTCGATTGCGGTGCGCAACAAAAACTACTGGAAACCGGGCCTGCCGTACCTCGACGAGATCGAGTTCATCGCGATTGCCGACGAGCCGTCGCGGGTCAATGCGCTGCTGTCGGGCGATGTGCACATGATCAACGAGGTCAACCCGCGCTCCACCACGCGCATCAAGGCCAGCGCCAAGCACCGCGTCGTCGACGCGCCGTCGGGCAACTACACTGACTTGATCATTCGCCAAGACCAACTGCCCGGCAAAAGCCCGGAATTCACCCAGGCCATGAAACTGCTGCTCGACCGTGAACAGGTCAAGTCCGCGGTATTCCGTGGCTTTGCGGTGGTGGGCAACGATCACCCGATTGCGCCGGGTTCGCGCTACTTCAACACCGACTTGCCGCAGACGGTCTACGACCCGGAAAAAGCCAAGTTCCTGCTGAAGAAAGCCGGCATGGAAAGCATCACCATGCCCGTGATGGCCTCGCCGGCCGCCACCGGTTCGGTGGACATCGCCGTGCTGTTGCAGCAATCGGCCAAACAGGCCGGGCTCAAGCTCGACGTGAACCGCCTGCCGAGCGACGGCTACTGGTCCAACCACTGGATGAAGCACCCGCTGAGCTTCGGCAACATCAACCCACGGCCGAATGCCGACGTAATGTTCTCGCAGTTCTTCCAGTCCAAGGCGCCGTGGAACGAGTCCGGCTGGCAGAACGAGCAGTTCGACCAGTTGCTGATGCTGGCCCGTGGCGAAACCGACGACGCCAAGCGCGCCAAGATGTATGGCGACATGCAGACCTTGGTGCACGACCACTGCGGCATCGGCGTGCCGGTGTTCATCAGCAATATCGACGGCGTTGACCAGCGCATCAAAGGCTACGACAGCAACCCACTGGGCGGTTTCATGGGCTACATGTTTGCCGAGCAGGTGTGGTTGGACGCTTGAGGAGGGTCGTGGGATGAATAGCAATACACTGTGGTTGATCGGCCGGCGCTTCGGTGCCGGGGCCTTGACCTTGTTGATCGTGTCCATGGTCGTGTTCGCGATCACGGCGGTACTGCCGGGGGACGCGGCGCAACAATCCCTGGGCCAGTTCGCGACCCCTGAACAGGTGGCGGCCCTGCGCCTGAAACTGGGGTTGGACCAGCCCGGTGTGTTGCGTTACCTGCACTGGTTGATGAGCCTGCTCACTGGCGACATGGGCGTGTCGGTCTCCAACGCCATGCCGGTCGGTGAGCTGATGGCGGGCCGGGTGCCCAACACCCTGATGCTGGCCGGCGCCACGGCGCTGGTCTCGGTGCCGGTGGCGCTGGTACTCGGTATCGGCTCGGCGATGGGCCGGGGCGGGCGCATCGACAGCTGCCTGAGCTTCGTCACCCTGGCGATGGTCGCGGTGCCGGAATTTCTGGTGGCGACCCTGGCGGTGCTGATTTTCGCGGTCAACCTCGGTTGGTTGTCGGCCCTCTCGTATGCCAGCGACATCAGCTCACCGCTGCAATTTCTGCGCACCTATGCCTTGCCGGTGATGACGCTGTGCTGCGTGATCGTGGCGCAAATGGCGCGCATGACCCGCGCCGCCGTGATCGACCAGCTCGACAGCCCCTACGTGGAAATGGCCCGGCTCAAGGGCGTCAGCCCGATTCGCATCGTGCTGCGCCATGCCTTGCCCAATGCCATCGGGCCGATTGCCAACGCCATCGCCCTGAGCCTGTCGTACCTGTTGGGCGGGGTGGTGATCGTCGAAACCATCTTCAACTACCCCGGCATTGCCAGCTTGATGGTCGATGCCGTGACCAACCGCGACATGGCGCTGGTGCAGGCGTGCACCATGTTGTTTTGCGCGGCCTACCTGGGCCTGGTGCTGCTCGCCGACCTGTGCGCGATCCTGTCCAATCCGAGGCTGAGAAACCAATGAACAACCTCATTGCGAAATCCAAGCCTGTTTCTTCCGCCCTGGCACTCGCCAAGGTGTCCAGCGGCCCGTCGTGGCTGGGGCTGCTGGGCGGCGTAGTGTGCGTCGCCTGGCTGCTGGTGGCGCTGCTCGGCCCGTGGCTGGCGCCTCACCCGGTGGGGGAGGTGGTGTCCGATAACATCTTCGAAGGCTTCAGCCTCGCGCATCCATTCGGCACCGATTACCTGGGCCGCGACATGCTCAGCCGGGTGCTGGTGGGCGCGCGGTTCACCGTCGGGCTGGCGCTGGTGGCGGCGTTACTGGCCAGCATCTTCGGCACCGGGTGTGCGCTGTTGTCGGTGGTCTCGCCCAAGTGGCTGGACGAGATCATCAGCCGCATCATGGACGCCTTTATTTCGATCCCGAGCAAAATGCTTGCGCTGATCATGGTCTCGGCCTTTGGCTCATCGGTGACGTTGCTGATCTGTACGGCCGTGATCAGCTATATCCCCGGCTCCTTCCGCGTCGCCCGCAGCATGGCGGTCAATATCGAAGCCCTGGAGTACGTGCAGGTCGCGCGTACCCGTGGCGAGCGCCGGTTGTACGTGGCGTGCATGGAGATCCTGCCGAACATGCTCAACCCGGTCCTGACCGACCTGGGCCTGCGTTTCGGCTACATCGTGCTGTTGCTCAGCGGCATGAGTTTTCTTGGCCTGGGCGTGCAACCGCCGGATGCCGACCTCGGCTCGCTGGTGCGGGAAAACATCGGCGGCCTTAACCAGGGCGCGCTGGCCATCATCATTCCGGCGCTGGCCATCGGCACGCTGACCATCGGCGTGAATCTGCTGATCGACTATCTGTCGTCGCGACGTAGTCGACGCACGGGAGGCCATTGAAATGACTGAATTGATTCGCGTCGAAGACCTGCGCGTGGTCGCCTGTGGCGAGCGCGGCGAGGTGGAAATCGTCAAGGGCGTGAGCTTTGCCCTGAAAAAAGGTGAAGTGCTGGCGTTGATCGGTGAGTCCGGCTCAGGCAAGACCACCATCGCCCTGGCCTTGCTAGGGTATGCACGGCGTGGCTGTCGTTTGTCCGGCGGGGTGGTGCAGGTCGGCGAGCACGACATGCTTGCCCTGAGCGAACACCAACTGCAAGGCCTGCGCGGCAACCGCGTGTCCTATATCGCGCAAAGCGCCGCTGCAGCGTTCAACCCGGCCAAAAGACTCATTGACCAGGTGATAGAGGGCGCGTTGATCCATGGCCTGGGCACTCGGGCCGAGCTGCACGCCAAGGCCATCGGACTGTTCCGCGACCTGGCGTTGCCGGGCCCGGAGCGCATCGGCCAGCGCTACCCGCACCAGGTCTCCGGCGGGCAACTGCAACGGGTGATGGCGGCGATGGCGCTGATCAGCGACCCGCTGCTGGTGGTGCTCGACGAGCCGACCACCGCACTGGATGTGACCACCCAGATCGACGTGCTGCGCGCCTTCAAACGCGTGGTGCGCGAGCGCGGGGCCACGGCGGTTTACGTGTCCCACGACCTGGCGGTGGTGGCGCAAATGGCCGACCAGATCGTGGTGCTCAACGGTGGCCAGATCCTCGAGCAAAGCGCCACCGCACCGCTGCTCAACGCCCCGACCCACGCCTACACCCGCAGCCTGCTGGCCGCCGCACGGCCCGACACCACCATTCGCCCGCCATGCGGCGTCGCCGGGGAGGTACCGCTGCTGACCATCACCGGCCTTACCGCTGGCTACGGCAACAAGAACCTGCACGGCATGCCGTCGATTCGGGTGCTTGAAGACATCGACCTCACCGTGCGCCGTGGCCAGGCCATCGGCGTGATCGGCGAGTCGGGCTCGGGTAAGTCCACCCTGGCCCGGGTGGTGGCGGGGTTGTTGACCCCGGCCCTCGGTGGCCTGGCCTTCGACGGGCAACCCTTGGGCGGCAGCCTAGCCGAGCGCACCCCGGAGCAATTCCGCCGGATCCAGATGGTGTTCCAGAACGCCGACACCGCGCTCAACCCCATGCACAGCGTGGCGGCCATCATCGGTCGGCCGTTGAAAATGTATTTCGGCCTCAAAGGCGCGGCGCTGCAAACCCGCATCGGCGAACTGCTCGACCTGGTGCGCCTGCCCCGCGACCTCGCCGAACGGCGCCCGAATGAGTTGTCTGGCGGGCAAAAGCAGCGGGTCAACCTGGCCCGCGCGCTGGCGGCCAAACCCGACCTGATCCTCTGCGACGAAGTGACCTCGGCCCTCGACACCGTGGTGGGCGCGGCGATCCTCGAACTGCTGCGCGACCTGCGCCAGCAACTGGGGGTGTCGTACCTGTTTATCAGCCACGACATCTCCACCGTGCGTGCGCTGTGCGATGACATTGTGGTGATGTACAGCGGCCGCAAGGTCCAGGCCGGCAGCCGCGAGTCGTTTGCCGAGCCGCCGTTCCACCCCTACACCGACCTGTTGATTCACTCGGTGCCCGAGTTGCGCCAGGGCTGGCTGGAAAGCTGCGGCACCACGTCCGAGGCGCTGCCAGCGATTGGCGAGCGGGCCAACGTGCCGGAACTGTGCACCTTCCTTAATCGCTGCCCGGTGCGCGTCGACGGCCTGTGCAACCGCACCGCGCCGAGCCGCCGCAGCCTGGACAACGGTGGTGAAATCCTTTGCCACCACGACAGCGCCCACTTGCTGAATACCCAGCAGGGCGTGACCACCATGACCTTGGGAGCCTATGCATGAACGGGCGTTTTGTGAGGTTGGCCGAACAGGGCCGGCCGACGGTCAGCCTGACCGTGGATGGCGCCGCCGTCGAAGCCCTGCAGGGCGACACCTTGATGGTCGCGCTGCTGACCCAGGGCAATGCACTGCGCCAATCGGAATTCGACAGCGGCCGCCGTGCCGGTTTCTGCCTGATGGGCGCATGCCAGGATTGCTGGGTGTGGACCCGCAGCGGCGAACGCCTGCGCGCCTGCTCCAATGAAGTCCGTGACGGGCTGGACATCGTTACCACAGAACCGGAGGCGACATGGCCACTGCACGGGTAGTTATTGTGGGCGCCGGACCGGCCGGGGTGCGCTGCGCCGAAACCCTGCTGGCGGCCGGGATCAAACCGATCCTGATCGATGAGAACCGCCGCGACGGGGGCCAGATCTACCGGCGTCAGCCAGAAGGCTTCACCCGCAACTACGCGACCCTCTACGGCAGCGAAGCCGGCAAGGCCCAGGCCCTGCACCAGAGTTTCGACCGCCTGCGCGACGCCATCGACTACCGCCCCGACACCCTGGTGTGGAACCTCACGCCAGGGCAGCTGTGCTGCGTGAGCCAGGGCCGCCACACCACGGTGGATTACGACGCACTGATCCTCTGCACCGGCGCCACCGACCGCCTGATGCCCATCGAGGGCTGGCAACTGGCGGGCACCTACAGCCTGGGCGGGGCGCAGATCGCCTTGAAAAACCAGGCCGTGTCCATCGGCCATCGCGTGGTGTTCATGGGCAGCGGGCCGTTGCTGTACCTGGTCGCCAGCCAATACGTGAAGGCCGGCGCCGAAGTGGCGGCGGTGCTCGACACCTCAGCCTTGAGCCTGCGTCTGAAAGCCTTGCCCAAACTGCTGGCGCGGCCTGGCGTGCTGTTCACGGGGATCAAGCTATTGGCGCAACTGTACCGCGCCAAGGTGGCGGTGCACCTGGGGGTTAAGCCGCTGCAAGTGATGGGCGACGCGGCCAATGGCGTGAGCGGTGTGCGTTTCACCACCGGCAACGGGCAGACTGTCACGGTGCAGGCCGATGCCGTTGCGCTGGGTTACCACCTGCGCCCGGAAACCCAGCTGGGTGACCTGGCCGGTTGTCGCATGGCGTTCGATGCCGCATCGAGCCAATGGTGGCTGGCCACGGATGACGCCGGACGCACCTCGGTGAAGGGCGTGTACGCGGCCGGTGACGGAGCGAAAATTCGCGGCGCCGATGCCGCCGAGCACGCCGGGCGCCTGGTGGCGCTGGCGCTGCTGGAAGACCTGCAACACCCGGTCGACGCCGGCCTGCGGGATGCACAACAGCAGGCCCTGGCGGTGATGGATCAATTCCGCCTGGGCCTGGCCCAGGCGTTCCCCTGGCCGAGCGAACAGGCCAAGGCGTTGCCGGACAGCGCCATCGTGTGCCGCTGCGAGATGATCAGCGCTGGCGAGCTGCGCCGCACGGTGAAAGAGAAGGGCGCCTGCGAAGTCAATCGCGCCAAGGCGTTCAGCCGCGTGGGCATGGGCCGTTGCCAGGGGCGTTACTGCTCCCAGGCCGGGGCCGAAGTGATCGCCGCCGCTGCCGGCGTGCCGGTGCAGGAGGTCGGGCGCCAACGCGGCCAGGCGCCGGTCAAACCGTTATCGATGTTGATCACCGAGGAGGTCTCGTCATGAGCGTGCAAAAAGCCGATGTGGTGATTGTCGGCGGGGGTGTGATGGGCTCGGCGACCGCGTTTTTTCTGCGTAGTCGTGGGCAGTCGGTGATCCTGCTGGAGCGCGACCAGATCGGTCAGTACGCCAGTGGTGTGAACTTCGGCAATGTGCGCCGGCAAGGGCGCTTCCTCGGCCAGTTGGCCCTGGCCAACCGCTCGTGGGAGCTATGGAAGCGCCTGCCGGAACTGATCGACGACGACCTGGAATTCATCCCCAGCGGGCATATGCGTGTGTGTTACCGCGAAGATGAAATCGCCGAGCTTGAGGCCTACGCGGCCGCACCGGAAGCGGAACAACTGGACCTGAAGATTTATCGTGGCGCCGAACTGCATCAACGCTTCGGCTTCCTTGGCCCGGACGTCAAGGGCGGCTCCTACGCGCCCCACGATGGCCATGCCAACCCGCGCCTGGCCGCGCCGGCGTTTGCCCGTGCCGCTCGGCGCCTGGGCGCGCAGATCGAAGAACGCACCGAAGTGGCCGAGGTGCAGAAAGTCGGCGACGACTTCCAGGTCACTACCACCGACGGCCGCCAGTTCCACGCCGCGCAACTGTTGATCACCGCCGGCGCCTGGGGCCAGAAGCTCTCGGCGCAGTTCGGCGAACCGGTACCGCTGGACACCCACGGCCCGCAAATGGCCGTGACCGAGCCGGTGCCTTATGCCTTGCCCACCGTGATCGGCGTGTACACCAAGGTGCCCGAAGAGGTGATCTACTTCCGCCAGATTCCCCGTGGCAATATCGTCATCGGCGGCGGCTACCGCAGCAAGCCGGATATGCTCAACCGCCGCGCCTACGTGGAACCGCGCAGCATCCTCAACCAGGTCAGCCAGATGCGCCGCCTGCTGCCGGGCGTCGGCAACCTGAACATCATCCGCGTGTGGAGCGGCATCGAAGGCTACCTGCCGGACTCGTTGCCGGTGATGGGCCCCAGCGGTACCGTCGACGGGCTGTTCTATGCCTTCGGGTTTTGCGGCCACGGTTTCCAGCTTGGCCCGGGCGTCGGCGATGTGATGGCCGAACTGCTTGCCACTGGCAGCACCAGTACCCCGATCGAGCCATTCTCCATCACCCGGTTCGCCCTACCTGCCGAGCAACGGAGCCAGGCCTCATGAAACCCCGCGTATTGGAGATTCTGAAACAACTGATGGCCTTCGACACCGTGTCATCGGAGTCGAACATGGCCTTGATTGAATATGTGCGCGACCTGCTGCTGACCAAGGGCATCGAGTCGCTGATCGTCAAGGACCCAAGCGGCAAGAAAGCCAACCTGTTCGCCAGCACCGGGCCCAAGGAACAGCCGGGCGTGCTGCTGTCCGGACACACCGACGTGGTGCCGGCGGCGGGGCAGGCCTGGACCTTTCCCGCCTTCGCCGCCACCGTGCAGGACGGGCGCATTTATGGGCGTGGCAGCTGCGACATGAAGGGCTTTATCGCCCTGGCCATCGACGCCATGCTGGACGCCGCCGACCACAGCTTGAACCGCCCGCTGCAACTGGCCCTGTCCCATGACGAAGAGATCGGCTGCGTCGGCGTGCGGCGTTTGCTCGACGTGCTGCACCTGGCGCCGGTGCGGCCGTTTCTGTGTGTGATCGGTGAGCCGACCAACATGCAGTTTGTACTCGGCCATAAGGGCAAGGGGTCCTACCGCACGTACTGCCGAGGCCTGGAGGCGCATTCATCGCTCGCGCCGCGCTCGGTCAACGCCATCCACGTGGCCTGTGACTTTATCGCCGCCCTGCGTGACAGCCAGCAACAGTTGCAGCGCCATGGTGCCCAGGACAACGACTATGACGTGCCCTACAGCACCGTGCATGTCGGCCAGATTATCGGCGGCAAGGCGCTGAATATCGTGCCCAACCTGTGCACCCTGGATTTTGAAGTGCGCAACCTGCCGGCGGACGACCTGGACGCGTTCCTGGAGCAGATGCGCGAGCGCGCCGAGGTGATCGTGCGGGAGGCGCAGAAGCTGTCCAGCGTGGCGGCCATCGAGATCGAAACGATCAACGTCTATCCCGGCCTCGACACCCATCCCAGCGTCGAGGCGGTGCGCTTTCTCAAGCAATTCGCCGCGCCGGGCACCGGCACGTCCAAGGTCTCGTTCGGCACCGAAGGCGGCCTGTTCAAGCAGCGCCTGGACGTGCCAGTAGTGGTGTGCGGGCCGGGTTCCATCGAGCAGGCGCACAAGCCCGACGAGTTTATCGAGATCAGCCAGATGGACGCCGGCGAGCGCTTTTTGCAAGGCTTGCTCGGTTCGCTGACGGCCTAGCAGAGCCTGCCGTCCTGAGGTGAATTTCAGCACGGCACGCTGCTTTAACCGCGCTTTCGGCATCCTCGTTTGCGGCACCTCCCTAGACTGGAGCGTGTCTCGGATCAGGACTCGACCATGCTCAAGAATCGCTTGCAAGACCCCAGCCTGCTGGCTGAACTCGCCTACGTAGATGGCCAGTGGATCGCTGCCGACAGCGGCGCCACCCTGGACATCCGCGACCCCGCCACCGGCCACTTGATTGCCCAGGTGCCGGCCATGGACGCGGTGGACACCCGCCGCGCCATCGAAGCTGCCGAGCGTGCCTGGCCCGCCTGGCGCGCCCGCCCGGCCGCCGAACGCGCGGCGCTGCTGGAGCGCTGGTATCAGGCGATGATCGACAACCTCGATGACCTGGCGCTGATCATGACCTGCGAGCAGGGCAAACCGCTGAACGAAGCCCGTGGCGAAGTGCGCTACGGTGCCGGCTTCGTCAAATGGTTCGCCGAGGAAGCGCGCCGGGTCTACGGTGAAACCATGCCCGCACCCAGTGGTGATCGCCGTTTGCTGACCCTCAAGCAACCGGTGGGCGTATGTGCCGCCATCACCCCGTGGAATTTCCCCAATGCGATGATCACGCGCAAATGCGCACCGGCGCTGGCCGCCGGTTGCCCGATCATCGTCAAACCCTCGGACCTCACGCCGCTGTCGGCCCTGGCCCTGGCGGTGCTGGCCGAGCGCGTCGGCATTCCGGCCGGGGTGTTCAATGTAATCACCGGCTTGCCCGCCGGCATTGGCGAAGAGCTGACCGGCAACCCGGCGGTGCGCAAGATTTCCTTTACCGGCTCCACCGCCGTCGGCCGCCTGTTGATGCGCCAGAGCGCCGAGCACATCAAACGCTTGAGTTTGGAACTGGGCGGCAATGCGCCGTTTATCGTGTTCGATGACGCCGACCTTGAACAGGCGGTGGCCGGGGTGATGCTCAGCAAATTTCGCAACGCCGGGCAAACCTGCGTGTGCGCCAACCGCATCCTGGTGCAGCACGGTATCTATGCGCGTTTCGCGGCGCGGCTGGTGGAAGAGGTGGGCAAGCTCAAGGTCGGCAACGGTCTGGAAGACGGCGTGACCATCGGCCCGCTGATCAACCCCGCAGCGGTGAACAAAGTCGCGCGGCATATCGACGACGCCCTGAGCCAGGGCGCCCAGTTGCTGTGCGGCGCAGTCCCCAGCGGCGACAGCCAGTTCGTGCAGCCCACGGTACTCGGCGACACCCACGCCGGGATGTTGCTGGCCAATGAAGAAACCTTCGGCCCGGTGGCACCGCTGATGCGCTTTACCGACGAAGCCCAGGCCCTCGCCTTGGCCAACGCCACCCCGTACGGCCTGGGCGCCTACTATTTCACCCAAGACCTGCAGCGCTCGTGGCGCTTTGGTGAGGCCCTGGAGTTCGGCATGGTCGGGCTCAACACCGGGATCATCTCGATGGAGGTCGCGCCGTTCGGCGGCATCAAGCAATCGGGCCTGGGACGCGAGGGCAGCAAGTACGGCCTGGACGAATACCTTGAAGTCAAAGCCTTCCATATCGGCGGCTTGAACTGAATTTTTGCGAGGCACGCACCATGAGCAAGGCATTCAGAATCGCCGCGATAGCCGGCGATGGCATCGGCAAGGAAGTGCTGCCCGAAGGGCTGCGGGTACTGGAACAGGCCGCCAGGATCTGGGACCTGAACCTGAGCATCGAAGTGCTCGACTGGGCTCACTGTGATTACTACCTGGAACACGGGCAGATGATGCCCGAGGACTGGTTCGAGCAGCTCAAGGGCTTTGACGCGATCTACTTCGGCGCCGTGGGATGGCCGGACAAAGTCCCGGACCATATCTCCCTGTGGGGCTCGCTGCTCAAGTTTCGCCGCGACTTCGACCAGTACGTGAACATCCGCCCGGTGCGGCTGTTTCCCGGCGTGCCGTGCCCACTGGCTGGGCGCAAGCCGGGGGACATCGACTTTGTGGTGATTCGCGAAAACACCGAGGGCGAATACTCCTCGGTGGGCGGCAAGATGTTCGAAGGCACCGAGCATGAGTTTGTACTGCAGGAGTCGGTGTTCACTCGACGTGGGGTTGATCGCATTCTCAAGTTTGCCTTCGACCTGGCCCAGACTCGTTCGCGTAAGAAGCTGACGGCGGCGACCAAGTCCAATGGGATTTCCATCAGCATGCCTTACTGGGATGAGCGCACGGCATTGATGGCGGCGAACTATCCCGAGGTAACGTGGGACAAGCAGCACATCGATATTTTGTGCGCGCGGTTTGTGTTGCAGCCTGATCGGTTTGATGTGGTGGTGGCGTCGAATCTGTTTGGCGACATTCTGTCGGACCTGGGGCCGGCGTGTGCGGGGACCATTGGAATAGCGCCGTCGGCGAACCTGGATCCGGAGCGGCGGTTTCCGTCGTTGTTCGAGCCGGTGCATGGGTCGGCGCCGGATATCTATGGGCAGAACATTGCCAATCCGATTGCGATGATCTGGTCGGGGGCGTTGATGTTGGACTTTTTAGGCAATGGGGATGGGCGGTATCGGGCGGCGCATGATGGGATATTGCGGGCGATTGAGGCGGTGATTGCAGAAGGGGTGGTCACGCCGGATTTGGGGGGCAGGGGATCGACTCAGGATGTGGGGGTTGCGATAGCTGGGCGGCTTTTTGATTGAGTACATATCCGTTGCTGCGGTAACGGCTGCCTATGGTTCCGCTCTTACAGCGGGTCACTTTTGGAGGGACCCAAAAGTAACCAAAAGGTCCTCGCCCCAACACTCGGCACCTCGCCTAGGCTCGGTGTGCCCTCACTCCGGCTTTGGAGCGTGGGCCGCCGCGATGGGCCATCCCTGGCCCAGCGCGGCTAACCCGGCGTCCTGCCGGGTTACCCACGCTCCAAAGCCTGCGTTCGGCCAGCGTGTTTGACGGGGCGATTTGAGATCAAAAGCCAAAGCGAGGCGGCCTTAAAGCCGACCGGGGTTGGGTCTGGTGTATTCGGTAAAAAATGTGGGAGGGGGCTTGCCCCCGATTGCAGTGGGTCAGTACCAAATCCATCACCTGACACTCCCTCATCGGGGGCAAGTCGAATCGTCGCACCGCCCCTCCCACATTTGGATCTCCATATATCAGATGGACCTCGGTTTGCTTCTGCTCTGCTTTTGCTCCGGCTTTTGATCTTGATCTCAGGCGCCCCGTTAAACACGCTGGCCGGAGTGAGGGCACACCGAGCCTAGGCGAGGTGCCGAGTGTTGGGGCAAGAGCCCTTTGGTTACTTTGGGCTGGGCCGGCATTCCGGCTCTTTTCCAAAGTGACCCGCCGTAAGGGCGGAACCCTAAGTCGCCGTTATCGCAGCAACGGATAGGTACTCAATACCCCCGCAACCGATCCACCTCACCCACCATCTCCTCCCCCCGCTCAAACCGCCGAATATTCTCCAACAACACCCCAAACGCACTTTCCGGCTGCGTCATCGCCGCAATATGCGGCGTCAACAATACCTGCGGGTGCTCCCAAAACGGATGCTCCGGCGGCGCCGGCTCTTCCCGCAGCACATCCAGCACGGCCCCACTCAACTGCCCGCTCTCCAGCGCCTCGAGCAAATCCTCTTCAACCAGGTGCCCCCCACGGCCCATATTCACCAACCCTGCCCCCCGTGGCAGTTGCGCAAACAAGCGCCGGTCCAGAATCCCCTGGGTCTGCTCCGTCAACGGCAACACGCACAGCAAAATATCGCACTGGCTAAGAAACGCCGGCAGTTGCGCTTCTCCCGCATAACACTCCACCCCCGGCACCTGGTGCGCACTGCGCGCCCAGCCGGACAGGGCAAAGCCCAGCGGTGCCAAGGTCGCCAGAATCTGCTGGGCCTGGGCTCCCAGGCCCATCACCCCTACGCGCCGGTTCGCAGCCGGCTGCAACAGGTGTGCCTGCCAACAGCGTGCCACCTGCTGCTGGCGGTAGCGCAGCATGTCGCGGTGCAGGCTGAGCACCGCCCAACTGGCGTACTCGCACATGCCGCGGGTGATGCCCGGATCCAGCAGGCGCACCACCGGCAGGCCCGCAGGCAGACAGTCCAGATCCAGTTGATCGACACCGGCCGACAACGCAAACAACACCTTGAGGTTGGGCAGCACGTGCGCCAGATCTTCCGGCGCCTGCCAGGCGGCCAGGTAGTCGACCTCGGAGGGGTTGCCGATGTCGGGCCAGGCGCGCCATTCGATATCCGGCGCGTGTTGGGCAAAGAGTGCCTGCCAGTGTTGGCCGCGCACCGGGTCAGCTTTGTAGAGCAAGGCCATGGGCATTTCCTGCTGGATGAAGGTAGCGATCATCATCCCCCAAGCCCGGCGCAGGATCTGTTGAAACGCGGGGCGAAAACAGTTGATCCGAATTTCTCACGGGGCAAGTTCGGCGTAGTTCGTTGCCCGCAGGTCGTACTCTGGACAGCATCGCAACCACCTTCCGGTTGCCGGACTCACGATGGGAAATGCCATGAATAGCAAAGTCGACGAAACCCCTCATTTGCTCCGTCAGCGCGAGCAGTTCGTGCCCCGTGGCCTGGTGACCGCGCACCCGCTGGTGATCGACCGTGCCCAGGGCGCCGAGTTGTGGGACGTGGATGGCAAGCGTTACCTGGACTTCGTCGGCGGTATCGGCGTGCTCAACATCGGTCATAACCACCCCAAGGTGGTCGCCGCTGTGCAGGCCCAGTTGCAGAGGGTCTCCCATGCCTGCTTCCAGGTGGTTGCCTATCAGCCTTACCTCGACCTGGCCCAGCGTCTGTGTGAAATGATTGGCGGCCAGGAAGCGTACAAAGCGGCGTTCTTCACCTCCGGCGCCGAGGCGGTGGAAAATGCGGTGAAGATCGCCCGCGCCCATACCAATCGCTCGGCGGTGATCGCCTTCCGTGGCGGTTTCCACGGGCGCACGTTGCTGGGCACCACGCTCACCGGCATGAGCCAGCCCTACAAGCAGAACTTCGGGCCGTTTGCGCCGGAGGTGTTCCACACCCCGTACCCGAATGCTTATCGCGGCGTGACCAGCGACATCGCGCTCAAGGCCCTGGATGAGTTGCTGGCGACCCAGGTAGCGCCGGAGCGGGTGGCTGCAATCATCATCGAACCGGTGCAGGGCGACGGCGGTTTCCTCACCGCGCCACCTGAGTTTCTCCAGGCGCTGCGAGCGTTGGCCGACAAGCATGGCATCGTGTTGATCCTCGACGAAATCCAGACTGGCTTCGGTCGCACCGGCACCTGGTTCGGTTTCCAGCATGCGGGTATCCAGCCCGACCTGGTGACCGTGGCCAAGAGCCTGGCCGGCGGCTTGCCGTTGTCCGGCGTAGTCGGCAAGGCGCACATCATGGATGCACCATTGCCCGGCGGGCTGGGCGGCACCTACGGCGGTAATGCGCTGGCCTGTGCGGCGGCGCTGGCGGTGATCGATGCGTTCGAGCAGGAGCAGTTGCTGGCGCGCAGCCAAGTACTGGGCGAGCGTCTGCGCCAGGGTTTGCTCGATTTGCAGGCGCGCTACTCGCGCATCGGCGATGTGCGCGGCACCGGCTTTATGTTGGCGATGGAGTTGATCAAGGATGATCCGGCCCGCACCCCGGATGCCGACCTCAACCAACGGCTGATCGATGAAGCCCGGGCCGGTGGTTTGCTGGTGATCAAATGCGGGGTGCATCGCAATGTGCTGCGCTTCCTCGCGCCGTTGGTGACCACTGAAGCTCAGGTCGACGAAGCGCTGAAAATCCTCGACGGTGCCTTGGCACGGGTCTTGAACTGAGGCTGTGCCCACTATGGGCCAACTGCAGCATTGGAGGCTTGACCCCACATGGGACTGACAGATTATCGAGCGTTGCTGATCGATTGCGATGAAGTGCTGGTGGATCGCGATTCCGGGGTGTGGGCGGCGTTGCAACCGCTGCTCGACAGCCGTGGCGGGCAGCCGGCCAAGGACCAGGTGCTGGCCGAATTCAATGCGCAGGTTGCCCAGCTCTATCCGCGTTTCGCCGAGCTGGGCTTCAGTGGCGTGTTGTGTTTTGCCCATCGCCAACTGGCAGAGGCGTGGGGATTGCACGCCAGTTGGGAGGAGGGCATGAGCTTTGCCCGTTCGGCGGGCAATTGGTCGTTGTTCGAGGATGCCCCGGGGGCGATGCTGTACCTGCGCAAGTTCTACCGATTGCTGGTGCGTGGCGACCGTGATGCCGAGGATCGCGGGGTGTTGTGCGAGCGATTGGGGATTGCACCGGAAGATTTCATTTCCCTGGCCGAAGACCCGCAATGGCTCACGGACCAGGGCGAGCAGTTGCAACCGGTGCTGCATGTGACGCGACCGTCAGTCGGCGCACACGCGGCCCTGGACCGCTGTTTGATCGGCCGCCACCGGGCGCGGCAGCCTTCGCCTTGCGCGGCGGACTACTGCATCAACAGCATGGCGGATCTGGTGGCGCAGCATCAGCTGTCTTTACGGCGCTGATTTTGCTAGAAGATTGTCTTACAAACGGCAGTCAAGAGGTACGCAATGGAAGGGCAAGTCAAGCTGGACCGGATCGACATCAGTATTCTGGTTGAATTGCAAAAAGACGGCCGGATGACCAATGTCAGCCTCGCCGACGCCGTGGGCCTGTCCGCCAGCCCGTGCCTGCAACGGGTCAAGCGGCTGGAGTCGGCCGGGTATATTTCCAGCTACAAGGCGCACTTGAACCTGGCCAAGATAACCGACTCGGTCACGGTGTTTACCGAGATCACCCTCAGCGACCACAAGCGTGAAGACTTCGCCAAGTTCGAATCGAATATCCGCCTGGTGGACGAAGTGCTCGAGTGTCACCTGATCAGTGGTGGCTACGACTACCTGGTGCGTTTCATGACCCGCAGCATCCAGCATTACCAGGAAGTGGTTGAAAGCTTGCTGGACAAGAACATCGGTATCTCCAAGTACTTCAGCTATATCGTGATCAAGTCACCGGTGCTCAAGGATGGCGTGCCGTTGCGCAAGTTGCTGCGGCACTGACACACGCTCGCTTTCCTGTGGGAGGGGGCTTGAACTGGTCAAGTAATCTTGGACACTGATTAAGGTTCACGCCGCCAACCTTTCCTTCACGACCGGCGACCGGTAGTCGTTGTAGCTATGAGGCCTGCTGATGTTGTAGCGCG
>NZ_JAAUVM010000042.1:0-21209 GCF_012030485.1 Pseudomonas sp. B14(2022) | reverse complement strand
GCCCAGGACGGCTAACCCGGCGTCCTGCCGGGTTACCCACGGATTCAAGCCTGCGTTCGGCCAGCGTGTTTGACGGGGCGCCCAGGATCAAGATCAAAAGCCAGAGCAAAAGCAGAGCAAAAGCAGACCGAAGTCCATCTGATATATGGAGATCCAAATGTGGGAGGGGGCTTGCCCCCGATAGCGCCGGGTCAGTAAAAAATAAGTGACTGACACTCCCTCATCGGGGGCAAGCCCCCTCCCACATTTTTTACCGAGTACACCAGACACAAAACCGGTCGGCTCTAAGGCCGCCGCGCTTTGGCTTTTGATCTCAAATCGCCCCGTCAAACACGCTGGCCGAACACAAGCTTTGGAGCGTAGCTAACCCGGCAGGCCGAAGTAATGGGTATGCACTCACCCCCCACTCATATTCATAAACCGCACCACCTGCACCTCCCCCGCCCCACTGAAATCATGCCGCAACGGCTTGCCCTTCAACCCCCTGTGCAACGCCTCAACCAACGGCCCATCCTCTAACGGATAGCGCCGTAACAAAGCGCGAAAATCCAGCGCATCCTCCTGCCCCAGGCACAACAGCAACTGCCCTTCCACCGTCATCCGTACCCGATTACAACTGCCACAGAAATTATGCGAATTAGGCGAAATAAACCCCACCCGGGTCCCAGGGTGCCCCGCCAATCGCACATACCGCGCTGGCCCTCCGCTGTTCTCGGTGCTATCGATCAGCCCATGCTCACGGGCAATCACCGCCCGTACTTCATCGCTGGAGCAGAACGTCTCCCCCCGCGACCGCCCCACGTCCCCCAGGGGCATTTCCTCGATAAAACTGATGTCGACACCCTGGTCAATGGCATACCGCACCAACGCCGGGACCTCGTCAAAATTGCGCCCCTTCATCACCACGCAGTTGAGCTTGACCCGCTCGAACCCCGCCTCCCGCGCGGCCTCGATACCGTCCAGCACCTGGCGCAGATCACCGTTGCGGGTAATTGCGCGAAAGCGCTGCGTATCCAGGCTGTCGAGGCTGATGTTCATGCGCTTGACCCCCGCCTCCACCAACGGCCGCGCCAGTCGCGCCAACTGCGAGCCATTGCTGGTCATCACCAGTTCACGCAAGCCCGGCAGCGCCGCGATGTTGCGGCACAAACCGACAATGCCCGGGCGAATCAGGGGCTCGCCCCCGGTCAGGCGGATCTTGCGTACGCCCTGCCCCACAAACAGCGCGGCCAGGCGTTCCAGTTCTTCCAGGGTCAGCACCTGCTGGCGCGGCAGGAATGTCATATTTTTCGCCATGCAGTACACACAGCGAAAATCGCAACGGTCGGTCACCGACAAGCGCAGGTAATCGATCGAACGGCCCACCCCATCCACCAGGCTCATGTCACTGCACCAACGGTGAGTCGGCGCCCTGCAGCGCGATGCCACGGATGTCCGCTGCGCCGATCAGGGTTTGCAGGTACTGCACCAGTGCCTTCTGCCACACCCCTTGCTGCAACTGGGTGCGAATCGCGACGGCCACCGCTTCATACGGCAGCGGCTGGCCTTCGATACGCTGGTCGACACTGATCACATGCCAGCCGTAACGGCTCTCCAGCGGTTTGGCGGCCAGGCCTGGGGCCAGGGTGAACAGCTGGCGCTCCAGCTCGGGCACGGTCTGGCCTTTGCTCACCTGGCCCAATGAACCGCCCTGGGCCTTGGACGGGCAAGCCGAGTATTTGAGCGCCAGTTCGGCAAATTGGCCGGGCTGTTCTTCCAGGCTCAGCAGCAGGACTTCGGCCTGGGTGCGCGCCAGGTGGCGCGCCTCGGCGTCGTCCGGCGCGCATTCGAGCAGGATGTGCCGCGCCGCCAGCAACGGCGCGCTGTGAAAGCGCCCACGGTTATTCTCGAAGTAGCGCACACAGGTCGCCTCGTCGCAGTCGGGCACCGTCACCTCACGCTCCAGCAGCAGGCGCGTGGCGGCTTCTTCTTCGTTCTCGCCGGCGGCGATCTCCACCGCCAGGCCCAGCTCGGCGATCCGCTGTTGCAACAGCTCGCGGATCACCAGCGCGCGGGCGGCCAGGTACACCGCTTCCTCGCGGCTGTCGGCCGGGTGGTACTGCAACTCCAGGGCCATGGCCTCGGGCGTGACCGCCACGCCGTTGACGCTGATGATCGGCCATTCCTGTTCACTGCTGGCGATCAACTCCGGCGCCTTGATCTCCTCGAAAGAAGCCTGGACCACACCCTCGGCCACCACCGGTTCTTTGGCCGACGAGCCGCAACCACCGCTGCCGCCGTTACCGCCACCACATCCGCATCCTGTACTCATGACGTTCTCCTCAGTACTTCTGCCGCACGATTTGATAACGACGCCCCAGGTACCAGATCGGCGCGCTGACCATGTGCACCAAGCGGGTAAACGGGAACAGCACAAACAGGGTCAAGCCCAGCGCCACATGGGCCTTGTAGATCAGCGACACCGGCGCAATCGACTCGGCCGCTTCCACCGGCCGCAACAGCACCACGTTCTGCGCCCAGTCGGCGAGCATCACCATCACCGAGCCGTCCATATGCCCGGTGGACGCGACGATGGTCAGCAAACCCAGCACCAACTGCGCCAGCAGCACCAGCAGGATCAGGATGTCCGACGGGCTCGAGGTAGCCCGCACGCGCGGGTCACCCAGGCGGCGCTTGACCAGCATCAGCAAGCCCACCAGGCACAGCAGGCCGAAGAAGCCACCCGAGACCATCGCCAGCAACTGCTTGTTCTCAGTGCTGATCACATGGTGGTAGACCGACGCCGGGGTCAGCAGGCCGACAAAATGCCCGGCCAGCACGAACAGCACGCCGATGTGGAAGAAGTTGCTCGCCACGCGCATGCCACGGTTGTTGAGCATCTGGCTGGAACCGGCCTTCCAGGTGTACTGCGACAGGTCGAACCGCGCCCAACTGCCCAACAGGCAGATCGCCAGGGCCACATAGGGGTACACCCCGAATACCAGCAAATTCCACTTAGACATTACCCACCTCCCCGGCGGGCGCTGCGGCCCGGCCTTCTTGCTGAAAATCCACCCAGTGCAACGGCACCGCGCTTTCTTCGCGGGCCTTGCCCGGACTGCTCGGCATCGAGCTGCAGCGGTCCTGTTGCTCAGCCTGCATAAAGTCCACCGCTTCCTCTTCCCAGATTTTGTCCAGGGCTTCGAGGGAGTCGTCGCGCGGCTCGGCGGCGACCTGGGCGCGCAATTCGGCCACGGCCTGGTGCGGCTCGGCGCCGGCAATCTGCAACAGCGCACGGAAGCAACCGGCATAGCCGCTCTCACGCTCATCCAGACGCGCAGCGAGCAAGGCCAACAGGTGCGCCACATCCGCCAGGCCCTCGCGAGCCTCGATGTCTTCGCGGGTGGACAAGAACTCCAGGTACAACGGGATGTAGTCCGGCAGCTCCTTGACGCCAATGGCGAAGCCGGCTTCTTCGTACTGGGCCATCATGTCGACCATGGCCTGGCCGCGGTCGCGGGACTCGCCGTGCACGTGTTCGAACAACAACAGCGACAGCGAACGCCCCCGGCCAAACAGCGCGCCGTAGTGTTCCTGGCCGTCCATCAGGTCATTGGCACAGATCAGTTCCAGCAGCTCAAACAACGCACCGCGCTGCTTGGGGCTGATTTCCCGCGATTCGAGAATCGCCTGTTCCAGTTCGTCGCGGCCGTTCACCAAGGTTTCAGTGGGATAGTCCAGCAGCAACGAAATCACTTTAAGAATGCGCATGGCTCAGTCCTCCCAGATCTGGACGGTTTTCAGCACGTCACGGCGGTTGGCTTTCTTGGCGCCGAACATGTTGGTGTCGGAGCTGCCGCTGCAACCGCTGCCGAAGCTGAAACCACACCCGGAACGTTCGGCGAACGCGTCGCTCATGGCGTCTTCACGGTGGGCGCTCGGTACCACGAAGCGGTCTTCGTAGTTGGCAATGGCCAGGTAGCGGTACATCTCTTCCACCTGTTCAACGCTCAGGCCGACGTCTTCGAGCACTTGCAGGTCCTGCACACCATCGACTTGCTGGGAGCGTTTGTAGGCGCGCATCGCCAACAGGCGCTTGAGTGCACGCTTGACCGGTTTTTCATCGCCGGCGGTGAGCATATTCGCCAGGTAACGCAGCGGAATACGCAGGCTGTCCACATCCGGGATCACCCCGTTCATGCCCACGGTGCCGGCAGCAGCGGCGTTCTGGATCGGCGACAGCGGCGGCACGTACCAGACCATCGGCAAGGTGCGGTATTCCGGGTGCAGCGGCAGCGCCAACTTCCAGTCGACGGCCATTTTGTACACCGGCGAACGCTGGGCCGAGTCGATCACCGACTGCGGCACGCCATCGGCCAGGGCCTGGCGAATCACCGCCGGGTCATTCGGGTCGAGGAAGATTTCCAGTTGCTTCTCGTACAGGTCCTGCTCGTTGGCGGTGCTTGCCACTTCGCTGATGCGGTCGGCGTCGTACAGCAGCACACCGAGGTAGCGGATCCGACCCACGCAGGTTTCGGCGCACACGGTCGGCATACCGGCTTCAATACGCGGGTAGCAGAAGATGCACTTCTCGGACTTGCCGCTCTTCCAGTTGAAGTAGATTTTCTTGTACGGGCATCCGCTGATGCACATGCGCCAGCCCCGGCACTTCTCCTGGTCGATCAGCACGATGCCGTCTTCTTCACGCTTGTAGATCGCACCGCTCGGGCACGATGCCGCACACGCCGGGTTGAGGCAGTGCTCACACAGGCGCGGCAGGTACATCATGAAGGTGTTTTCGTACTCGCCATAAATGTCGGCCTGGATCTGGTCGAAGTTCTTGTCCTTGCGGCGCTTGGCGAATTCGGTGCCGAGGATTTCCTCCCAGTTCGGGCCCCACTCGATCTTTTCCATGCGCTTGCCGGACACCAGCGAACGCGGACGTGCGGTCGGCTGGTGCTCGCCCAATGGGGCGGTGTGCAAGTGCTGATAGTCGAAGTCGAACGGCTCGTAGTAGTCGTCCAGGCTTGGCAGGTCCGGGTTGGCGAAGATGTTCGCCAACACGCGGAACTTGCCGCCGATGCGTGGGTTGATCGAGCCGTTGGCATTGCGCACCCAGCCGCCCTTCCACTTGTCCTGGTTTTCCCACTCCTTGGGGTAGCCGATGCCGGGCTTGGACTCAACGTTGTTGAACCAGGCGTATTCCATGCCTTCACGGCTGGTCCACACGTTTTTGCAGGTGATGGAACAGGTGTGGCAGCCGATGCATTTGTCCAGGTTGAGGACCATGCCGATCTGTGAGCGAATTTTCATCTCAGTTCTCCTCGATGTCAGTCGGCAATGGGCGCGGCAAATCATCACCGCTGGAGCCATCGAGCCAGTCGACCTTGGCCATCTTGCGCACCACGACAAACTCATCGCGGTTGCAACCGACCGTGCCGTAGTAGTTGAAACCGTAGGCCTGCTGGGCATAGCCGCCGATCATGTGGGTCGGCTTGAGCACCACGCGGGTCACCGAGTTATGGTGGCCGCCACGGGTCTTGGTGGTTTCCGAACCCGGCACGTTCACGATGCGTTCCTGGGCGTGGTACATCATCACCATGCCTTCCTTGACGCGCTGGCTGACCACCGCACGAGCGGTCAATGCGCCGTTGACGTTGAAGCATTCGATCCAGTCGTTGTCTTCGATGCCGGCGCGCTTGGCGTCGATTTCCGAGAGCCACACGATCGGTCCGCCACGGCTCAGGGTGAGCATCAGCAGGTTGTCGCTGTAGGTGCTGTGGATGCCCCACTTCTGGTGCGGGGTGATCCAGTTCAGCACGATCTCGGTCTCGCCATTGCTGCGCTTGCCCTTCACGCCTTCGATGGTGCGGGTGTTGACCGGTGGCCGGTAGCTCATCAGTTGCTCGCCGAACGCCTGCATCCACGGGTGATCCTGGTAGAACTGCTGGCGACCGGTGATGGTGCGCCAAGGGATGTTTTCATGGACGTTGGTGTAGCCGGCGTTGTAGCTCACGTGCTCGTCTTCCAGGCCTGACCAGGTCGGGCTGGAGATGATCTTGCGCGGCTGCGCCTGGATGTCGCGGAAGCGAATCGCTTCGTGGGCCTTGGAGATCGCCAGGTGGCTGTGGTCGATGCCGGTGAATTCCGACAGCGCGGCCCAGGCTTTCAAGGCGACCTTGCCGTTGGTTTCCGGAGCCAGGGACAAGATCACTTCGGCGGCGTCGATGGCCGTGTCGATCTTCGGCCGGCCGTGGCTGATGCCTGCATCGCTTTCGTGATGGTTCAGCTCGCCGAGGAACTCGACTTCTTCATCGGTGTTCCAGTTGATGCCCTTGCCGCCGTTGCCGAGCTTTTCCAGCATCGGGCCCAGCGACGAGAACTGCTTGTAGATGTTCGGGTAGTCCCGTTCCACCACCGCCATGTTCGGTGCGTTCTTGCCCGGAACCGGCGCCACACCGGCGCTTTTCCAGTCGGTGCCGCCAAACGGCTGGGCCAGTTCGCCGACGCTGTCGTGCATCAACGGTACGGTGACCAGGTCTTGCTCCACGCCCAGGTGGCCGACCGACATGGCCGAGAACGCCTTGGCGATGCCCTTGTAGATTTCCCAGTCGGAGCGCGACTCCCACGCCGGGTCGATGGCCGCCGACAACGGGTGAATGAACGGGTGCATGTCCGAGGTGTTCATGTCGTCTTTTTCGTACCAGGTGGCAGTCGGCAAGACGATGTCGGAATACACGCAGGTGGAGGACATACGGAAGTCCAGGGTGGTCACCAGGTCAAGCTTGCCGATGGCGCCGTCCTCGACCCATTCGGCCTCGGTGGGCTTGCATTCGGTGCTGTGGCCGATGTCTTCGTTCATCACGCCGTTCTTGGTGCCCAACAGGTACTTGAGCATGTACTCATGGCCCTTGCCCGAGGAACCGAGCAGGTTGGAGCGCCAGATAAACATGTTGCGCGGGAAGTTCACCGGGCTGTCCGGCTGTTCGCAGGCGAAGCGCAGGCTGCCGTCCTGCCAGGACTTGACCACGTAGTCTTTCGGCGTCATGCCGGCGGCGGCCGCATCACGGCAAATGTGCAGCGGGTTGGTGTTGAGTTGCGGCGCACTCGGCAACCAGCCGGCGCGTTCGGCGCGGATGTTGTAGTCCAGGGCGTGTTCCGGGAACTGCGACTTGTCGGCCAGGGGCGAGAGCACGTCGTGCATGCTCATTTTCTCGTGGCGCCATTGCGAGCTGTGGCCGTAGAAGAAG
Organism: Pseudomonas sp. B14(2022); assembly: GCF_012030485.1. NCBI lineage: Bacteria > Pseudomonadati > Pseudomonadota > Gammaproteobacteria > Pseudomonadales > Pseudomonadaceae > Pseudomonas > Pseudomonas sp. B14(2022). The sequence continues at coordinate 13,980 of NZ_JAAUVM010000042.1, read as the reverse complement.
CTGGTGCCGTTCATCTGGCGTGGCGGGCGGTTCCAGTCGAGGCCGAAGGCCAGGGGCAGCCAGCCGCATTGCGGGCGCAGTTTTTCCTGGCCGACGTAGTGGGCCCAGCCGCCGCCGGTCTGGCCGACGCAACCGCAGAGCATGAGCATATTGATCAGCCCGCGGTAGTTCATGTCCATGTGGTACCAGTGGTTCATCGCCGCGCCGACGATGATCATCGAACGGCCCTTGGTCTTGTCGGCGTTGTCGGCGAACTCACGGGCGATCTGGATGGCTTTCTCGCGGCTGACGCCGGTGATCGCTTCCTGCCACGCCGGGGTGCCCGGTACGCTGGCGTCGTCGTAGTCCTTGGCCACGTTCTGGCCGCCCAGGCCACGGTCGATGGCCAGGTTGGCGGCGGACAAGTCGAACACCGTCGCCACTTTGGCCACGCTGCCGTCGGCCAGGGTCACGCTGTGCACCGGCACGCGGCGGAACTGCACGGCATCGCCGGCCACGTGCTGGAAGTGCTCGTGGGCTTCGCCGGCAAAATACGGGAAGGCCACTTCGGCGACGTCGTCACCGATCAGGCTGAGTTTCAGGTCGATGGCGCGGCCTTCGCCGCCCTCCTTCGCGAGGATGTTCCACTTGCCCTTCTCGCCCCAGCGGTAGCCGATGGACCCTTGTGGCGACACCAGTTCACCGCTCTCGTCGAGGGCGATGGTTTTCCATTCCGGGTTGTTGTCCTGGCCGAGGTTGCCGGTGAGGTCCGAGGCACGCAGGAAGCGGTCAGGCTGGAAGCCGGCGCCGGGCGCGAACCCGGTCATCGGCTTGAGCATCACCAGCACCGGCAAGTCGGTAAAGCGCTTGGCGTAGTCGGTGAAGTAGGCGCTCGGTTTATCCAGGTGAAATTCCTTGAAGATCACATGGTTGAAGGCCTGGGCCAACGCGGCGTCGGTGCCCTGCTTGGGGTTGAGCCACAGGTCGGTGAGCTTGGCCACTTCCGAATAGTCCGGGGTGATGGCCACGGTCTTGGTGCCCTTGTAGCGCACCTCGGTGAAGAAGTGCGCGTCCGGGGTACGGGTCTGCGGAACGTTGGAGCCCCAGGCGATGATGTAGTTGGAGTTGTACCAGTCGGCCGATTCCGGCACGTCGGTCTGCTCGCCCCACACCATCGGCGAGGCCGGTGGCAGGTCGCAGTACCAATCGTAGAAGCTCAGGCACACGCCGCCGATCAGCGACAGGTAACGCGAACCCGCCGCGTAGCTGACCATCGACATGGCCGGGATCGGCGAGAAGCCGACGATGCGGTCCGGGCCGTACTGCTTGATGGTGTAGACGTTGGAGGCGGCGATGATCTCGTTGACCTCCTCCCAGTTCGAGCGAATGAAACCGCCCATGCCGCGTTTGCTCTTGTAGGAGTCGGCCTTGACCTTGTCCTCGACGATGCTCGCCCACGCCTCGACCGGCGACAGGGTCTGGCGCGCGTCACGCCACAGCTTGAGCAGCGGCTTGCGGATCTTCGGGTACTTGAGGCGGTTGGCGCTGTAGATGTACCAGCTGTAACTGGCACCCCGTGGGCAGCCGCGCGGCTCATGATTGGGCAGGTCGTTGCGGGTGCGCGGGTAGTCGGTCTGCTGGGTTTCCCAGGTGATCAGGCCGTTCTTCACGTAGATCTTCCACGAGCACGAGCCGGTGCAGTTCACGCCGTGGGTGGAGCGCACGATCTTGTCGTACTGCCAGCGCGAACGGTAGACGTTTTCCCAGTCGCGGGACTCCTTGCGGGTCTCGCCGTGACCGTCGGAGAATTCGTTTTGCTTGCGGTTGAAGAACCGCAGTTGATCCAATAAGTGACTCATGATGCTTTCCTCATCAGGCGTGCCGTGGGGTGCGTTGCCCCGCGAATTCGTGGTCGATCAGCAGGGTGTGGCGCAGCCTTTGCGGGCGTACCACCACCAGGTCACGACGATGCAGCTCAGGTAGAAACCGACAAACATGTAGAAGGCCATCGCCGGGCTGCCGGTGGCGGCCATGGACGTGCCGAAGGACTTGGGAATGAAGAACGCACCGAAGGCGCCCATGGCCGAACTGAAGCCCAGCACGGCGGCGGATTCCTTGCCGGCATCCTTGATCGCCTGCTCGCGCTCGGCGGCGGATTTACCGGCACTGGCCTTCTCGTGCTGGGTGCGGAAGATCACCGGGATCATGCGGAAGGTGGAGCCGTTGCCGACGCCGGTGGTGATGAACAGCAGCATGAACATGCCGAGGAAACCGTAGAAGCTGCCGCCCTGCCCGTTCACCGGCAAAAAGTGCAGCACGCCGAACACCATCACGATCATCAGCACGAAGTTCCACAAGGTCACCCGTGCGCCGCCCATTTTGTCCGCCAGCCAGCCGCCGAGTGGGCGCACCAGGGCACCGACCAGTGGGCCGAGGAAGGCGAATTTCAGCGCCACCACGTCGGGGAACGAGGTCTTGATCAGCAGCGGGAACGCCGCCGAAAAGCCGATGAATGAGCCGAAAGTCGCCAGGTACAACCAGCACATCAGCCAGTTGTGCTTGCGCTTGAAGATCACCGCCTGCTCGCTGAACGAAGCACGGGCGCTGGACAGGTCATTCATGCCGAACCAGGCCGCCACGGTGACGGTGAGGATAAACGGCACCCAGATAAAACCGGCGTTCTGCAGCCACAGTTGACTGCCATCCGGCAAGGTTTGCGGTTGACCGCCCACCAGGCCGAACACGCCGAACGTGATTACCAGCGGGACGCAGAACTGCATCACCGACACCCCCAGGTTGCCGAGGCCGGCGTTCAGGCCCAGGGCCGTGCCTTGCTGCGACTTGGGGTAGAAGAAGCTGATGTTGGACATGCTCGAGGCGAAGTTGCCGCCGCCGAAACCGCACAGCAACGCGATCAGTACAAACACGCTGTAGGGGGTGTTGGGGTCTTGCACCGCAAAGCCCATCCACAGCGACGGCAGCAACAGCGACGCGGTGCTCAGGGCGGTCCAGCGGCGGCCGCCGAAGATCGGCACCATGAACGAGTAGAACACCCGCAAGGTGGCGCCGGACAAGCCCGGCAACGCTGCCAGCCAGAACAGCTGGTCGGTGGTGAACGTAAAGCCGATGGCGTTCAGGCGCACGATCACCGTGCTCCACACCATCCACACGGCGAAGGCCAGCAACAGCGCAGGGATCGAGATCCACAGGTTGCGGGTCGCGGTCTTCTTGCCGCTGGCGCCCCAGAACGCAGGGTCTTCAGGGCGCCAGTCGTGGATCACCGGCCCCGAGCCGGGCTTTTGCGCGATGGACATGTTCATTCTCCTTGGAGAGGTTGGGCGGTTTTGCCCAACAGCGGTTGCTTGCGCATTTCGCCGAAGTACATCCAGGTCAGGGACACCCAGACCACGCCGTACATCAACATGAAGCAGGACGAGCGCACGCCGGTGAGGTCCACCAGGGCGCCAAACAGGATCGGCAGCACAAAGCCGCCCAGGCCACCGGCCAGGCCGACGATGCCGGACACCGCGCCCATGTTCTGTGGGTAGTCATTGGCGATGTACTTGAACACCGAGGCCTTGCCGAACGCGAAGGCGATGCCCATCACGAACAGCAGCACGGTGAACAGGGTGGCGTTGAGGCCGATGTGGAAATCCAGGGGACCGTTGACGGTCTGCACCTGCAATTGGGTCTGCGGGTAGCTGAGCAGGAACAGGCAGATCCAGCTCACCCACAGCACCCACCAGGTCACGCTCTGGGCGCCCCAGCGGTCGGACATCCAGCCGCCCACCGCACGCAGCACGCCGCCCGGCAGGGAGAAACACGCGGCCAGCAACGCGGCGCTTTGCAGGCTGAAGCCGTATTCCTGCACGTAGTACTTGGTCATCCACAGCGCCAGGGCCACATAGCCGCCGAACACAATCGAGTAGTACTGGCAGTAGCGCCACACGGCCGGGTCTTTCAGGCACAGCAACTGCTGGCGCAGGGTGGCGCCGCCGGCACTGCGGTGCGCCTTGTTCTCGCTGGTAAGGAACCAGAACAGCAGCGCGGTGATAAACAGGATCGCGCCGAACACCTTGGGCACCAGGTGCCAGGTGCCGAGGGCGATCAGCGCCGGGGCCAGAAACTTGGTGACGGCGGCGCCCGCGTTGCCGGCGCCGAACACGCCCATGGCAAAGCCCTGGTTCTCTTTGTCGAACCACTTGGCGACGTAAGCGATGCCCACCGAAAACGAACCGCCGGCCAGGCCGACGAACAGGCCCAGCACCAGGAACTGCCAATAGGCGGTGGCGTAGGTGATCAGGTACAGCGGCAGCACACAGGCGAGCATCAACAGGAAGAACACGATGCGCCCGCCGAAGCGATCAGTCAGCAGGCCCAGGGGCAAGCGCACCAGGGAACCGGTCAACACCGGCGTGGCGGCCAACAGGCCGAACTGGGTTTCGTTGAGTTGCAACAGCTCTTTGATGGGTACGCCCAACACGGCGAACATCATCCACACCATAAAGCAGACGGTGAAGGCCAGGGTGCTCATGCCCAGCACCAGGCCCTGTCTCATACGGGGTTGAGTCACGGTATGCGCTCCAGAAAGTGATTTCATGGGCGCAGGTTAGGGGCGGCACCCCCGTGGAACTTGACCCAGATCAACGTCCGCCTGGGGGGTATGGGGCTATGCTGGCCCCACATACCTCTAAGGAGGTAGTCCCAACAACAAGATAAAGTCTTTATTTATCAATGGATTGGTCTCTTGTGCCGGTATTTTCCCGTGGGAGGGTTGGCCGGCAATTCTTTAGAGGTAGTGCGCCAGGGATTGCGGTTTTTCAGCCCTTTTCCCTTTGCAGGTTCCGCCATGCAGGCTTCCAACCCCCTTCACTTACGCCACCATGTTTAACTGGCTGCGCAGCTCCCTGCCCGCTCGCGCCGGGCTGGCGGTGATCCTGATCGCCATCCTCGCCCTCGCCAGTTCCTTGAGCGCCGGCTTGATCGCCTGGTTCAGCCAGGGCGACGCGGCCGCCATCAACACCGCCGGTTCGGTGCGCATGGAGACCTACCACCTCAGCTGGAAACTCGCCGCCGGAGCCCCCGCCGACGAGATCGACACCATCATCCACAGCCTGCAAGGGCGCCTCGACAGCCAATCACTCAAGGCGGTGCTCGAAGATGGCCCGCGCAGCGCCCTGCTCCAGAGCTACCAACAGATCCAGCAGCGCTGGAACGATGACCTGCACCCGGCCCTGGCACGCGGCGATGCGGTGCTGTTCCAGGCCAGCGCGCCAGGTTTTGTCGATCAACTCAACCAGTTCGTCAGCCTGTTGCAGCAACAGAGCGAACAGAAACAAGGCTGGCAGCAGGGTATCCAGGGGCTGGCACTGTTCAGCACGCTGATCATCCTGCTGATCGGCCTGTATGAATTGCAGTACGGCGTGGTCAACCCCCTGGAAGAACTGGTGCACGCGACCCGGCGCTTTCGTGACGGCGACTTCAAGACCCGGGTCAACCACCGCTCCGAAGACGAGTTGGGGCAACTGGCCCTGAGCTTCAACGCCATGGCCGAGACCATTGAACAATCCCACAGCACCCTGGAGAGCCAGGTGCGGCAGAAAACCCTCAACCTGCAACAAGCCAACGCCGCCCTCGAACTGCTCTACCAGAGCAGCCGCAGCCTGGCCACGCGCCTGGCGAATGCCGAGGGCCTGGATGAATTGATCCGGCGCTTCCAGAAACGCCTGCCGGGGCTGCGCCTGTCGCTGTGCCTGCAAGGGCACTTTCTCGCGCCGGCCCAGCAGATGCTCTCGCTGCATGGTGGGGATAGCCGCAACGTCTGCGCCATCGGTGATTGCGCGACGTGCCAGAAACACAAAGTGGCGCTCCCGCAGGTGTTCAGCATCAGCAACCAGGGCTCGGAACTGGGCGAACTCAAGGCCCACTTCGACGATGGTCATCCCCCCCAGGATTGGGAAAAACAACTGATCCAGGCCCTGGCCAACCTGATCGGCACCTCGCTGTCGCTCAAGCGCCAGCGTGAACAGGACCACCGCCTGCTGCTGCTCGACGAACGCACCATCATCGCCCGCGAACTGCACGATTCCCTGGCCCAGGCGCTGTCGTACATGAAGCTGCAAGTCAGCCGCATGCAAACCCTGATCCGCCGTGGCGAACCGGTGGAGACCCTGGCCACCGTCACGGCCGAACTGCGCGAGGGGCTGAACAACGCCTACCGCCAACTGCGCGAATTGCTCACCACGTTCCGCCTGCAAATCCACGATGCCGGGCTGGTGCAGGAACTGCAGGACACCGCCGAGGAGTTTTCGCGGCGTGGCGAATTCCAGGTGCACCTGCATGTGGACGCCCTGGCCTTCCAGCTGTCGGCCAGTGAACAGATCCACATGTTGCAAATCACCCGCGAGGCGCTGTCCAACTGCCTGCGCCATGCCCATGCGCAAAACGCCTGGCTGCAACTGCGCCAAGAGGGCGAGACCGTGAGCCTGAGCATCGAAGACGACGGCCGTGGCTTTTGCGAAGAGGTCGACAGACGTGAACACCACGGCCTGACCATCATGGACGAGCGCGCCCGCAGCCTGCACGGCCACCTCGACATCAGCCCCCGCGAGCCCCAAGGCACGCGGGTGCAACTGCGCTTTCACCCGGAATTTCTCGGGCAACCCCTACAAGGCACCCACGCATGAACACAGCCACTCGCCACCGTATCCTGCTGGTCGACGACCACCCGATGATGCGCCACGGCATGCGCCAGATGCTTGAACTGGAAGACGACCTGCACGTGGTCGGCGAAGCCGGCAACGGCCAGGAAGCCCTGGACCAGATCGACGCGCTGCAACCGGACCTGGTGCTGCTGGACAACAACATGCCGCACATGAACGGCCTCGAAACCCTGCGCCGCCTGCGGGCCATGAACTATGGCGGCAAGGTGTTGCTGTTTACCGTGTCCGACGCTGAAGACGATATTCGTGATGCGTTGCGGCTGGATGCCAATGGCTATCTGCTCAAGGACATGGAGCCGGAACTGGTAGTGACGTACATCCGCGATGCGTTGCATGGCGCGCTGGTGATCAGCCCCGGGTTGACGCGGGTGCTGGCCCAGGCGCTGCGCTCGCCGCAACCCCATGCGGCGGTGGAGTTGACCGAGCGGGAACGGCAGGTGCTGAGGACGATTGCCAGTGGGTACAGCAACAAGGTGATCGGGCATAAGTTGGGGATTACCGAAGGGACGGTGAAGGTGCATGTGAAGAATTTGCTGCATAAGCTGGGGTTGCGGTCGCGGGTGGAGGCGGCGGTTTGGGCGATGGAGCATTTGCGGCAGGCGGGGTGAATTTGTTTGTGTACATATCCGTTGCTGCGGTAAAGGTTGATATTGGTTCCGCCCTTACGGCGGGTCACTTTGGAAAAGAGCCCCAAAGTAACCAAAGGGCTCTTGCCCCAACACTCGGCACCTCGCTTAGGCTCGGTGTGCCCTCACTCCGGCTTGAATCCGTGGGCCGCCGTCATGGGCCATCCCTGGCCCAGGACGGCTAACCCGGCGTCCTGCCGGGTTACCCACGGATTCAAGCCTGCGTTCGGCCAGCGTGTTTGACGGGGCGCCCAGGATCAAGATCAAAAGCCAGAGCAAAAGCAGAGCAAAAGCAGAGCAAAAGCAGAGCAAAAGCAGAGCAAAAGCAGAGCAAAAGCAGACCGAGGCCCATCTGATATATGGAGATCCAAATGTGGGAGGGGGCTTGCCCCCGATAGCGCCGGGTCAGTTAAAAAATAAGTGACTGACACTACCTCATCGGGGGCAAGTCCCCTCCCACATTTTTCACACAAACCCCGCAAGAGGTACCCCCACAGAGGCATATCAACCCCGCGCCAAGCCCCCTACGCTACCCCATTGCGGAGGCCCAAACATGCTCACCCATCCCCACATCGTCCTGACCCTGCGTCGCCATCACCTGTTCAGCCAGCTCCCGGAAAAAACCTTCCAGGACGTCTGCACCCTGGCCAATCTCAAGCGCCTGCCCGGCCATGCGCCCTTGATGCATCAGGGCGACGCGGCTGAGCGTTTTTTCCTGCTGGTCAGCGGCCAGATCAAGTTGCATCGGGTCACGGGTGAAGGCCAGGAACACCTGGTGGAAGTCATCCAGCCCGGCCAGACCTTTGCCGAAGCGCTGCTGTTCACCCAGGCCAAGGCCTATCCGGTGAGCGCCACAGCGCTCAAAGACAGCGTGCTGGTCAGCATCGAAGGCCAGCACTACCGCCGGGCCCTGGAAGACCAGCCGAAAATTTGCCTGGCAATCCTCGCCAGCATGAGCATCCACCTGCACCAACGCCTCAAGGACATCGACACCCTGACCCTGGCCAACGCCAGCCGCCGGGTGATCAACTTCCTGTTCCAGGAGCGCGATGCGCTGAGTGGCGAGGTGGTGCTGCAAGTGCCCAAGCGCCTGGTGGCGTCGAAGCTGGGGATCCAGCCGGAGACCTTTTCAAGGATCCTGCACCGGCTGGTGGAAGGCGGGTTGATCGAGGTGCAGCGGCGCACCATTCGGATCGTGTGCGAAGAACAGTTGATGGGTTACCAGGCTGGTTGATTCAGTGCCCCCGATGGCGTCGGGTCAGTTAGCAAATAAGTGACTGACACGCCCTCATCGGGGGCAAGCCCCCTCCCATATTTTTGACCGAGTCCGGCCCAAACAAACCGATCAAACCACCACCCCCCGCCCCGCCCGCTCCAAGTTCCGCCACAACCAAGGCGGCAACACATCCGGGTCCAAACTGTCGATCAAATTCTTCAACCCCAACCCCAACTCCGTATCCCCCTCAATCACCAACCGGCGCCGAAAGAACAACGTATCCGGATCTTCCTGCCGGCTGGCGAGCAACAAGAACTCCCGCCAGTTGCCACTGATGCTTACCTGCGCCTCGGCCTTTTGCGCAATCTGCAACCCGTCCCGCGCCAAGGTCAGGTACCAGCACAACCCCAGGTCAGGAATACGCAAACACATCCAACGCCCACGCAGCAGGTCAAACCCACCGTCGCGCAGGGGCTCGGCCAGGCAGCGGTTGAGGGCTTGCTGCAAGGCCAGACGCTGCACGCCAAACGGCACGCGGCGGATCAATGGCAACAACCGGTCGGCCCCCTTGAGCAGCCATTGTTTACGACTCAACACAGCCCCACCTCCTCAACCCGCAACATGCCCGCCTGACCGTGCCAGTAGCCGTTGCAGCCATCGACATACAGCGGCGGCGTGGCGCCCTGGCGCACGTGGTCGAAGGCGCGCACCACCTCGACCATGCCTTCGGCCCGGGGGCTCAGGCGCAACAGGTTCGCACCACAGGACACCAGGCCGGGGTAATCGGCCAGCAGGTTGGTAACGTCGGCCGACATGGTCTGAATGCCATTCAAGGTGAACAACGCCTGCCCTTCCTGGCTGGTCAGCGCCATGCCGTCGGGGTAGTTGATGCAGCAGAACTGGCAGTCGTCCTTGGGGCGGTTCTCTGCACGGGCGGTGAAGCAACGCGCCGAGTAGGCCAGGGGCAAATGGCCGTAGGCAAATATCTCCACTTCGGGCAATGGCCGGCCCAATTCGCGCACCTGTTCCAGCACGTCGCCGATCAGGCCCTGGGAGCACTCCACCGGCGGCACCCAGCGTTGCATGCCCGCGTCGAGCAGTTGCACCAAGGCGTGACCGTTGTAGAGGTTGAGCGCCGGGCCGCCGACAAAGGGCAGTTTGCGCTCGATCAGCATCTGCACCGCGCCCATGTCATTGGCCTCCACCAGCAACTCGCCGTTGTCACACAGGCGGCGCAGGCTCGAGAGTTCGGAGGCGGCTTCGATCAGGGTCAGGCTCGACAACACGATCTGCGCCGAGCTGTAGGTTTGCAGCTCCCGGCCCAGACCCAACCAATGATCCAGGGAAAACGCGCGGCGTTTGGCGCACACGGTTTCGCCCAGGTAAATCACGTCCAGAGGCAAGCCGGCCATGTCCGAGTAGAAGCGCCCCAGGTGTTCCTTATCCCAATAAAACAGCACCGGTCCCAGGCTGAGTTTCATCTGTGTCTCCTCACTGCCATGCACGATGGTAGGCGCCGAGTGTGGTCTGGCTGCCTTCGGATAACCCGGCCAGCACCTGGCGCCATTGGTCCTTGACCACAAAGCTGGCCGGAGCGCTGCGGTGGGCGTCGAGCGCGGCGCGCCAGACCCGGGTGACTTGTTCCACATACGCCGGGCTGCGTTGCCGGCCTTCAATCTTGACCGCTTCGACACCGATGGCGCTGAGCTCCGGCACCAGGTCGAGGGTGTCGAGGCTGGTGGGTTCTTCGAGAGCATGGAAGCGCTTGCCGCCGACCAGGAAGCGGCCCTTGCACAGGGTCGGGTAGCCGGCGGGTTCGTCGGGTGTGTAGCGGTCGATCAGCACGTCGCTCAGGCGCGCGCTCAAGCCCTCGGCATCTTCGCTCCAGCGCACCGCCTTGGCCGGCGAGCACACGCCGCACAGGTTGGGCGACTCGCCGGTGATGTAGGAAGACAAGTGGCAACGCCCCTCGGCCATGATGCACAGGCTGCCAAAACCGAACACTTCGATGGGCACCGGGCTGCTCGCCGCCACCTGTTTGACCTGGGCCAGGGACAGCACACGGGGCAATACCGCGCGGCGAATGCCGTAGCGCTCGGCATAGAACTTCAGCGCCGCCGCGTGGGTGGCCGATCCCTGTACCGACAGGTGCAACGCCATGTGCGGATGCTGGCGACTGGCGTAGTCGAGCACGCCGGGGTCGGCGGCGATCAGGGCGTCCACGCCGTGGTCCGCCGCGCGGTCAACGGCGCGTTGCCAGCGTGCCCAGATCTTCGGTTGCGGGTAAGTATTGACCGCCACGTACAGCTTGCGCTGGTGCTGGCGAATAAAGGCGACGGCACCGTCGAACTGTTTGTCGTCCATGTTCAACCCGGCGAAATGCCGGGCATTGGTGTCATCGCGAAAACCGACATACACCGCATCGGCGCCTTCGCGCACGGCGGCTTTGAGCGCAGGCAGGTTGCCTGCCGGGCAGACCAGTTGCATGGGGGCTCCTCAGAGAAATTCAGCGAAAGACACGAACGGCACCGGTTCATCCTTGAGCACCTGATGCTCACGCTCGACGATCACCAGGCCATCGGCCCAACAGGCGGCGGTCAGCATCGCCGAGCTTTGCTGGGGGTGCAGCACGGCGCGCAGTTGCCCGTCTTCGCCGGGGCTCAGGCGTGCGCGCAGGTACTGGCGGCGCTTATTGGGCTTGAGCCATTCAAACGCGGCCGGCACCTGGATCGGCACCGGCAGCACCCGCTCCATACCTTGGGCGCGCAGCAGGAACGGACGCACCACCACCAACGCGGTGATCAGCGCCGCCGACGGGTTACCGGGCAGGCCCAGCCACGGTTTGCCCGCCACTTCGCCAAACGCCAGGGGCTTGCCGGGCTGAATCGCCAGCCGCCAGAAGTCCACGCGGCCGAGTTCTTCGATGGCCTGCTTGAGATGGTCCTCCTCCCCCACCGACACACCCGCAGAGGTCAGCAACAGGTCGCACTCGGATGAGGCCAGGGCCAGCGCATCACGGCTGGCGGCCAGTTCATCCGCCATCACGCCGTAGTCGTGCACGTCCACGCCCCAGCCACGCAATAACGCGGCCAGGGCATAGCGGTTGCTGTTGTAGATCTGCCCCGGCACCAGCGCCTCGCCCGGATCACGCAGCTCGTTGCCGCTGCTGAGCAGGCACACCCGCAGCGGGCGATAGACTTTCAACCGAGGAATGCCGGCCGAGGCCAGCAAACCGATGTCCTGGGCGCGCAGGCGCTTGCCGACGGCAATCAGGGTCTGCCCGCGCTGCAGTTCTTCACCCTGTTTGCGCACATGCTCGCCGAGACGTACCGGCGGGCACCAGATGCGCTGGCCGTACAGCCGACAACGCTCCTGGGGCACCACCGTGTCAGCACCAGGCGGTAGCGGCGCACCGGTAAAGATGCGCACGGCCTGCCCGGCCTGCACGCTCACCTTGCTGTGCTGCCCCGCCGCAATGCGCCCGGCGAGCATCAGGTAGCCGCCTTCGGCCGGCACGTCCTCGGCGCGCAGGGCGTAGCCGTCCATGGCGCTGTTGTCGAAACCGGGCAAATCCAGAGGTGAGAACAACTCTTCAGCGACCACTCGCCCCAGCGCCTGCTCCAGGCCAATCACCTGGGTGCTCGGCGGTGGCGGCGCCTGGGCCAGCAGCGTCGCGATGGCCTCGTCCACCGGCATCAGGTGGCCGCTGTCACACACCGAGGCACTCATGAACGCGACTCGCAGGCTTGCAGGATTTGCTCGGGCTGGGGCTTGAGGTGCGGCACGAAATTGCACGGGCCGGTGCGGCTGTCCAACTGCCCCGCCAGGATCTGGTCCCAGCCGGTGCGACACGCGCCCGGCGAGCCCGGCATGCAGCACACCAGCACGCCGTTGCTGATGCCGGCCAACGCGCGGGACTGCAAGGTGGAGGTGCCGATCTCGACCAGGGACACCTGGCGGAACAGCTCACCGAAGCCTTCGACATGTTTGTCCAGCAACGGCAGCACCGCCTGGGGCGTGTTGTCACGGGCAGTGAAACCGGTGCCACCGGTCATCAGCACCACTTGCACCTCGGGGTCGGCGATCCACAGCGAGACTTGCGCACGAATCTGGTAGATGTCGTCGATCACCAAGCCACGGTCGATGAGCACATGCCCGGCACTTTCGAGGCGGTCCACCAGGGTCTGGCCGGAGGTGTCGGTGTCGAGGGTACGGGTGTCACTGATGGTCAGCACGGCGATGTTCAGGGGCACGAAAGTGCGTTGTTTCAAATGGGCCATGATCAAGGCTCCAGGCGTGAAGAAAGTTGCCGTCAGCCTGCGCCGCAACGGGCGCAGGGCCTATTCCTCCAAGGAGGTATCTCGTTCAGGGGGCCAGGCGCGTGCGCTGCCACGTGCCGGCATGCAGGCGGTAGTCGAGACGGTCATGCAGACGGTCGGGCCGGCCCTGCCAGAACTCGATGCGCTGCGGTTGCAGGCGGTAGCCGCCCCAATGCTCGGGCCGCGGCGGTTGCTGCCCGGCGAAACGCTCGGTGACGTCACGCAGGCGGCTTTCCAACTCGCTGCGATGGCTAAGGGGCTGGCTTTGCGGCGAGGCCCAGGCACCCAATTGACTGGCAGCCGGGCGCGCATCGAAATAATCGTCCGACAACTGCGCCTCCGCCCGCACCACCGGGCCTTCGATACGCACCTGACGCTCCAGCCCCGGCCAGAAAAACGTCATGGCCGCATGAGGGTTGCTCGCCAACTCCTCGCCCTTGGCACTCTGGTAATGCCCAAAAAAGAAAAAGCCCTCGGCACTGAACCCCTTGAGCAGCAGGATGCGGCAATGCGCATGGCCCTGGCTGTCCACGGTGGCCAGCGCCATGCTATTGGCCTCCGCCGGAGGCACCTCGGTTTTACGCGCCTGATCCAGCCACTGGCCGAACAGCACCAAGGGATCGTCCTGCACCAAGTCATCACGCAGGCCATAAAGGGTGTAGTTGCGGCGCAATTGCGCAAGAGACAGGGGCATGACGCGGTCCTCCAGAAAGTTCGCCACAGTGTGGGAACTACCGCGCCGTTATCCCTTGACCACGATCAACATTCGCCCGTGGCATGACGCCGCATGTGATTGCTTGAGGTGTGGGGGGCTACACAACGGATCGCGTTGCTGTTGCTGTTGCTGTTGCTGTTGCTGTTGCTATGGCTCTGGCTCTGGCTCTGGCTTTTGATCTTGATCCTAGGCGCCCCGTCAAACACGCTGGCCGAACGCAGGCTTGAATCCGTGGGTAACCCGGCAGGACGCCGGGTTAGCCGTCCTGGGCCAAGGATGGCCCATGACGGCGGCCCACGGATTCAAGCCGGAGTGAGGGCACACCGAGCCTAAGCGAGGTGCCGAGTGTTGGGGCAAGAGCCCTTTTGGTTACTTTTGGGGCTCTTTTCCAAAAGTGACCCGC
>NZ_JAAUVM010000041.1:0-23769 GCF_012030485.1 Pseudomonas sp. B14(2022) | reverse complement strand
GTACCTGTGTGATTATCCCTTGGGGAGGCTTGGACGAGGTATGACCCGCGTCCAGGCCTCAAATGTGTAAACGATGTCCCCGGTTTCAGATGTAAACGATGTCTACGGTTCTACACCCCGATAGCGGACTAAGCCGCGCTGGTGTCCTTGATCAAATGCGCCGCCAAGGTGCGCAACGGTCCCAACTGCCGGCATATCAACGCCAACTGCGTCTGCACCAACCGCTGCCCTTCATCAATCTCATCCGGCATCTGCTCCAGATCCGCCGCCAAGGCCTCCTCGGCATCGCTCTGAATCGCAATCGGCTGCTTGTTCGCCAGGCCCGTGGCGATTTCATCAATGCTCGCCGCCAAGCTATTGCCGGCGCCATCGATCAAGTGTTCACGCACCTCGGCCGGCAGCTGGGTTTCGCGGTGTGCGCCGAGCCCCGACAGGTAGCTGAGCAAGGTGTGCGACAGCACCAGGAAGCGGAAGCCCACATCCGCTTCCTTACGGAAATGGCCAGGTTCCATCAGCATATTCGCCAGGGTGGTGGACAGCGCCGCATCGGCGTTGTGGGCATTGCGCCGGGCCAGGCGGTAAGCCAGGTCGTCGCTCTTGCCGGCGGCGTATTGCTGCATGATCTGGCGCAGGTAAATGCTGTTGCAGGTCAGGGTGTTGGCCAGCACCTTGTTCAGGCGCCGACCTTGCCAGTCCGGCAGGAACAGGAAGACCGCCAGGCCTGCAATCAAACTGCCGAGCAAGGTATCGAACAGCCTTGGTAAAAACAGCCCGTAGCCATCGCCCACCTGGTTGAAGCAGAACAACACCATCAGGGTGATGGCTGCCGTGGCCAAGGTGTAGCGGGTGGTGCGGTTGATAAAGAACACCAGGCCGGCGGCGATGGCGAACATCGACTGCACCAGCGGGCTTGGGAACAGATCGAACAGCGCCCACGCCACGGTGAGGCCGATGGCGGTGCCGATGATCCGCTGGCCGAGCTTGCGCCGCGTGGCGCCGTAGTTCGGTTGGCAAACAAACAGCGTGGTGAGGATGATCCAGTAGCCCTGGGAGGCGTGGATCGCATGCAGCATGCCGTAGCCGACGGTCAGCGCCAGGGACAGGCGCAGCGCATGGCGGAACAGCAGCGACGTCGGCGTCAGTTGCGTACGCAGGCGCGTCCACATTTCCTTCAGGTTACGTGGGGCGCGGTCCAGCAGGTTGCTGTCGGTGGCGTCGGCCAGGGCATCGGGGTTGCTCGCGTCGCCGAGCAGGCGGTCGAGTGTGGACAGGTTGGCCGCCAGGGCGCGCAACGAACGCAGCAGGCCGCGCCATGCCGGGTTGCTCTGGATGCGCAGGTGTTCCAGGGAAGCATTCAGGTCGCTGAGGGCTTCGGCGAAGCTGTCGTCATAGATGAACGGCTGGCGCAGCTGGATCGACTCGGCCAGGGCCTGGCAGGCCTTGCCTTGCTGGCGTAGCAGGCGTTGGCAGCGGAACAGCACATCGCTGTGGAAGAACGCATCGGCCAGGGCGTTGTAAGGATAGTGGGACGAGCTGGCACGTTCGTGGATGTCCTGGGCCAGGAAGTACAGCTTGAGGTAGCGACTGACCTTCGACCCCGGTCGGCCATTGCCTACACGGTGCAGGATGATTTCCTTCGCCGCATTCAGCGCCGCCACCACCCGGCCATTTTGCTGGGCCAGTTCCAGGCGGCGAGCTTCCACGTCCAGTTGGCGAATCGGTTCGAACAACGATGATTTGAGCTTGAGGTAACGCCCCAGCTCGCGGAACAACCGCGCCAGGCTCTGCTGCACCGGCTGGTTGGAAAACAGCGCCTGCCACAGCACCGACAACGCGCCGTACCAGGCGGCACCGGCCACCAGCAGCAACGGCTCATGCCAGAAATCACTGACGGCGCCGCCGCGCTGGTCCACACCGATCATGGTGTAGACCGACAGGATCAAGGTGGCAGAAGCAATCGCACCATAGCGTTCGCCCAAGGCGCCGAGCATGGTCAGGCAGAACGTGGCCAGGGCCAGGGAGATGGCGAAAATCCAGGGGTAGGGGAACAGCAGCTCCACCGACAGCGCGGCGATGCTGAAACACACCAGCGTCACTGCCAGGGCGTTGAGGCGGCCTTGCCAGCTGTCGTCGGTCTCGGCCAGGGCGCTGGCGATAATCCCCAGGAACAGCGGGATCAGCAGGGTCATCTCATCCTGATACCAGCACAGCGTCATGCTGCCGGTGAGGGCGATGAACACCCGGATGCTGTAGCTGAATTTATCCAGCGCCCACAGGCGCCGCATGGACTGCTTGAACGAGGTCGATGACATGAAGTCTGGAGTCTTCCGGGACGATGCCGCTAAATTGAGCCATCAGTGACGCCACGGCAAGGGTGGTGATCACATCTGACAGCAAATTATTCTCAGGCATACCGCAAATCAAAATGTGGGAGGGAGCAAGCCCTCTCCCACATTCTTCAGGCGTACTGCGCTGCGGCGTAACCCGACGCCCACGCCCACTGGAAGTTAAACCCGCCCAGATGCCCGGTCACATCCAGCACTTCGCCAATAAAGTACAAGCCCGGGCTTTTCAGCGACTCCATGGTCTTGGACGACACTTCCCGCGTATCTACCCCGCCCAAGGTCACCTCGGCCGTGCGGTAGCCCTCGGTGCCGGCCGGCACCAGTTGCCAGCTCGAGAGTTTTTGCGCGATGTCGGCCACTTCGGCGTGGGTGTACTGCTTCATGGGCTTGGACACGAACCAGGTTTCCGCTAGCAGGTTGGCCATCTTCTTGGTGAAGATTTCACCCAGCAGGGTTTTCAGCTCGCTGTTGGGGCGTTCGACCTGCTGCTGTTGCAGCCAGGTGTGGGCGTCGTGGTCGGGCAACAGGTTGATCTCCACCGTGTCGCCGGACTCCCAGTAGGAGGAAATCTGCAGAATCGCCGGGCCGCTGAGGCCGCGATGGGTAAACAGGATGTTCTCGCGAAAGCTCTGGTCGTTGCAGCTGACCAGGCAATCCACCGAGGTGCCGGACAACTCGCCGCACAAGTCCTTGAGCTGGTCGGTGATGGTGAACGGCACCAGCCCGGCGCGGGTCGGTAACAGCTCATGGCCGAACTGCCTGGCGACTTGATAGCCAAAACCGGTGGCGCCCAGAGTCGGGATCGACAGGCCGCCAGTGGCGATCACCAGGGATTCGCAGCGCAGTTCACCCAAGGTGGTCTGCAACTGGTAGCCGCTCTCGACCTTGGCGATTTCTTCAATCGAGGTGTCCAGGTGCAGGCTTACGCCGGTCTGGATGCACTCGTCCAACAGCATGCCGAGGATGTCACTGGATTTGTTATCGCAGAACAGCTGGCCGAGTTTCTTCTCGTGGTACGGCACGCCGTGCTTGGCCACCAGCCCTATAAAGTCCCACTGGGTATAGCGGGCCAGGGCCGACTTGCAGAAGTGCGCGTTGTGCGACAGGAAGTTGGCCGGCTCGGTGTACAGGTTGGTGAAATTGCAGCGGCCACCGCCGGACATCAGGATCTTCTTGCCGGCCTTGTTCGCATGGTCGAGCAACATCACCTTGCGCCCACGCCCGGCGGCGGTCAGTGCGCACATCAAGCCTGCGGCGCCGGCGCCAATGATCACAACTTCGGTCGAGCGCACAGCAATGTCCTCATACAAATTCTGAATTGGAATACAGTCAAATGTGGGAGGGGGCTTGCCCCCGATGGCGGTGTATCAGTGACAGATGTACTGACTGACACACTGCAATCGGGGGCAAGCCCCCTCCCACATTGGATCTCCATATAGATCGGAGATCGTGTTACAGGATCCGCACACGCAACGAACGGCCTTTGATCTTGCCGTCGTTCAAACGCTGCAACGCCTGCTTGGCGATGCCGCGTTCCACGGCCACGAAGGCCTGGAAGTCGAAGATCGCGATCTTGCCGACCTGGGCACCGGGGATGCCGGCGTCGCCGGTCAATGCGCCGAGGATGTCGCCTGGGCGCACCTTGTCTTTACGGCCGGCGGCGATGCACAGGGTGCTCATCACCGGCAGCAGCGGACCACCGCTTTGCGGCTTGAGGTTGTCCAGTTGGTCCCAGTTCAGCGGCGACTTCTGCAGTTGCTCGATGGCCTGGGCGCGGTGCGCTTCGGACGGCGCCACCAGGCTGATAGCGATGCCGGTCTCACCGGCGCGACCGGTACGGCCCACGCGGTGGATGTGGATTTCCGAGTCGCGGGCCAGTTCGACGTTGATCACCATGTCCAGCGCGTCAATGTCCAGGCCGCGGGCGGCGACGTCGGTGGCCACCAGCACCGAGGTGCTGCGGTTGGCAAACATCGCCAACACCTGGTCACGGTCGCGCTGTTCCAGGTCGCCATGCAGGCCGACGGCGGAAATGCCCTTGGACGTCAGGTGATCCACGGTTTCCTGCACTTGCTGCTTGGTGAAGCAGAACGCCACGCAGGAAGCCGGGCGGAAATGCGCCAGCACCTTGGTCACGGCGTCCATGCGCTCTTCCGGGGAGATCTCGTAGAAACGCTGCTCGATTTGGTCGTCGGAGTGGAACGCTTCGGCTTTCACTTGCTGCGGCGCGCGCATGAACTTCGAGGCCAGCTGCTTGATGCTCACCGGGTAGGTGGCCGAGAACAGCAGGGTCTGGCGGCGCGGCGGGGTCTTGCTGATGATGTCCTCGATGGCGTCGTAGAAACCCATGTCGAGCATGCGGTCGGCTTCGTCGAGGATCAGGGTGTTCAAGCCGTCCAGCACCAGCGAACCTTTGCGCAGGTGTTGCTGGATACGGCCCGGGGTGCCGACGATCACGTGGGCGCCGTGCTCAAGGGAGGCGATCTGCGGGCCGAGGGACACGCCGCCGCACAGGGTCAGGACCTTGATGTTGTCTTCGGCGCGGGCCAGGCGGCGGATTTCCTTGGCGACCTGGTCGGCCAGCTCACGGGTCGGGCACATCACCAGGGCCTGGCAGCCGAAGTAGCGCGGGTTGATCGGGTTCAGCAGGCCGATGCCGAACGCAGCGGTCTTGCCGCTGCCGGTCTTGGCCTGGGCAATCAGGTCCAGCCCCTTGAGGATCACCGGCAAGCTTTGCGCCTGGATCTGCGTCATCTCGACATAACCCAGCGAGTCGAGGTTAGCCAGCATGGCGGCGGACAGGGGCAAAGTATTAAAAGCGGTGGCGATGGTAGTCACGGGACTGGCTCTGCAAAACAAAATGTCGCGCAGTGTACCAGCCCTGTGGGAATTTCCCTGCAAGTTCTAGACGAGACGCCCGTTAATGCTCGATATGCTGTTCCGGGTTGGCCGCCCGTTTGCCGTCTTGGGGCGACAGTTGCAGGAAGATCGCCGCCGCCAGCATCGCCATGATGCCCACGGTGAGGAAGGTCAGCTGGAACGCGCCGAGCACCGTGCTCACGCCGTCGTTGCCCGCTTCGGCGGTAAACCCGCCGAGCAGCGCGCCGGCGCAGGCCACCCCCAGGCTCAGGGACAGTTGCGCCACCACCGACAGCAAACTGTTGCCGCTGCTGGCCTGGGCGTCGTCGAGGTCGATCAGGGTGACGGTGTTCATCGCGGTAAATTGCAGCGAGTTGATCGCCCCCAGCACCGCCAGCATGGCCAGCAGCAGCGGGTAGGGCGTCTGTTCGCTGACCAGGCCCATGCTCGCCAGCATGATGCCCAGGGCCAGGGTGTTGCCGGTCAGCACCACGCGATAACCCAGACGCTCGATCAACGGGCGCGCCACCGACTTGGCGAACATCGCCGCCGCTGCCAGGGGCAGCATGCTCATGCCGGCCTGGGACGGTGAATAACCCAGGGCCACTTGCAGCAGCAATGGCACCAGGAACGGCAAGGCGCCGCTGCCCAGGCGCGCGAACAGGTTGCCGAGGATGCCCACGGCAAAGGTGCGGGTCTTGAACAGCGCCGGTGAGAACAGTGGGTTATCGATATGCCCGGCGCGCAGCCAATACGCCGCCAGGCACGCCAACCCGCCGAACAGCAGCAACATCACCCGCAGGTGCGGCAGGTGCAGCTCGCCCAAGCCTTCCATGGCAATGGTGATCAGCACCATCGCCGCGCCGAACAATAGAAAACCGATGCCATCGAAGCGCGTGCGCTCGCTGCCGCGCAGGTCGGGGATGAACTTCCACACGGCGTAGCAACCGATCATGCCCACCGGCAGGTTGATCAGGAAGATCCAGTGCCACGTCAGGTACTGCACCATCCAGCCGCCCATGGTCGGGCCGAGCAAGGGCCCGAGCAGGCCGGGGATGGTGATGAAGCCCATGATCCGTACC
The DNA here is from genome assembly GCF_012030485.1 of Pseudomonas sp. B14(2022). Lineage (NCBI taxonomy): Bacteria > Pseudomonadati > Pseudomonadota > Gammaproteobacteria > Pseudomonadales > Pseudomonadaceae > Pseudomonas > Pseudomonas sp. B14(2022). The sequence continues at coordinate 17,483 of NZ_JAAUVM010000041.1, read as the reverse complement.
AGCTCGGAGCGGGGGTAGGCGCGTAGAACCACGAGTCGGCCGACCGGCAGCATCAGCGCACCACCCAGCCCCTGGATGACCCGTGCGCCCACCAGCATGGTCAGGCTGCTGGACAGCGCGCACAGCAAGGAGCCGATGCTGAACAGCATGATCGCGCCGAAGAAGATTTTCTTGGTGCCGAAGCGGTCGGCGATCCAGCCCGAGGCCGGGATCAGCAAGGCGACGGTGAGCATGTAGGCGATCACCACCCCTTGCATGCGCAGCGGGTTTTCCGCCAGGTCTCGGGCCATGGCCGGCAGTGCGGTGTTGAGAATCGTCCCATCCAGCGATTGCATGAAGAAGGCAATCGCTACCACCCAGGGGAGCCAGCGGGCGGTCTTGGCATCGAGAGGGGCACGATCTGGCATGGGGTACCTTTTTGTTAGCCGGCTATGTGTCGGCGATTATGCGCCATTCGTCGCTCCTTTTCCCACTGGCGGTTCGTCTAAGTCCGACAAGTTCGCGTGCTCTCCCACCAGGAAATCCAACAACGCACGGTGCACCGCCAAAGCCGCCTCGCGGGACTCCAGGTCGAGTAAATGCCCAGTGTGTTCGGCCACCGCAAAGCTGCTGTGGCCCACGTACTGTTTGAACAGTCGGGCCTCGGCGGCGGGGGTGTATTCGTCCAGCGCACCATTGAGAAAGTGCACCGGGGTTTCGATCTGCCGCAGCGCCGGCAGGTAGTTGCCATCACCCAATGCCAGCACCTGGTGGATATGAAAGCGCGCCTGGCGGTACTCGGTGGTGGCCATGTTCGACAGGTGCCGGTGGTTGTTGCGCTTGAGCCGGGGCGACAGGTATTTGCCCACGGTCTCGTTGAGCAGGTGCCCGACTGCGGATTTGTCATCGGCCTCGATCAACACCCGCACGCGCTCTACATAGTCGAGCATTGCCTGGTTGAGGTTGGGCGCCAGGGCCATCACCACCGAGCTTTCGATAGACGGCGGGTTGTGCGCCAGGGTCAGCAGCGTCGAGATACCGCCCCAGGAGGCCGAGACCAGATGGTTGACCTGGAAGCGCTCCACCAGGGCGCGCAGGATTTGCACCTCGTCGTCCTTGGTCACCAGGTCCAGGTCGGTGTTGTGTTCGCGGGAATAACCCGAGAAGGGCAGGTCGAACAACAGCACATTGAAATGCTCGGCCAGGCACTTGCTGGTACGCGCGAATGAACGTGTGGTGGACAGTGCGCCATTGACCATCAGGATGGTCTTCTTTTCCGAATCGTTTCCCAGCTGCTCAACATGAACGTTGTAGTGCTTGAACAGCTTTTCTATGACAAAACTTCCATGGTTCATGTCAACGCTCCAGCTTGCCCTTCCCGGGCAAGGTCATGCTCTCGTGGGTGGGGTGGCGGGGGGCCACTAACCGTTATAACGAGGTTTTTCACAGGCGACAACAGGCTGCCCGTGCAGACTGGGAGGAAGAGAATTTACGGTAGGAAGGGCCGAAACCGAGGTGTCTGAAATCAGCACAGGACAATGTGGGAGGGGGCAAGGCCCCTTCCCACAGGGGGGTTGTATTTACAGGGTCAGGGTCAGGCGTTTTACCAAGGCCCCCGGCAACAGGTTGGAGGCGGTATTGCGCTGGCTATAGGTGCTGGCCGACAGCAGCAGTTCGCGCTCAGCGGTCAGCGCTTCCAGTTGCGAACCGAGCAACTGGTAGACGCTGTCATCAAAACGCATGGTGCTGACCGGCGCCTTGATCTCGCCGTCTTCCACCCAGAACGTGGCGAAGCGCGTCATGCCGGTCAGGCGTGCGGCGGGCAGGTCGGAGTAGTTCAGGTACCACAGGTTGCTGATGTAGAGCCCGGTGCCCAGTTGCTTGAGGATATCGGCCTGGGCCAGGTTGCCCGCTGCGATCTGCAAGGCGCTGGGTGATTCGTCGCCGCTGGCGCCGTTGGCGCTGAGGCCATATTCGGCGGCGCTGCGCGAGTTCACCAGTTGGCCGTCGGCCTGGCCGGCGTTGATCAGCGTGACGTCACTGCGCGGGTAGCCTTCGCTGGAGAACGCCTGGCTCAGGGAGTCGGTGATGTGTTCTTTCACCGTCACCAGCGGGCTCAAGGACTGCTCGCCGGCATACAGCCGTTGCAACGAGCTGCTTTTGCTGGCGATGGCCTGGGCGGAAAAACCGCCCCAGGTGATGATGCTGAGGATTTCTTCCAATGCCGCCGGGGCGAGGTAGGCGCGGTACTGTCCGGGCGCCAATGGGTGCAGCGGGCGGCCGAGGAATTCCAGCTGTTCACGCGCCAGCTGGAAGCGTCGGGCGAACTCGGCGCTGTCCCAGGCGTCGCCGGCGTAGCTGGCTTTTACCGCCTCGCCATTGGCGTGGAACAGGCTGAAATCGAAGTTGAAGCTATTGGCCTGATGCCAGCCAAACGCGCCGTCCGAACTGGCAAAGCCCCGGCTGATCGGGCCGGCGGCATAGAAGCCGACCAGGTCGACGCCATCGGCCGCCTGGCTGATTTCTTCCAGCACCTGGGCCAGGTCGGGCAGGGGGCGGGCCTGTTCGTTGTGGCTTTGCCAGGCGTTGTGGTTGAGCAACAGGTACGGGTCATGCGGCAGCAGCGGCAGGGTTTCGCGCAGTTGCTGCAGGCCGTCGGCGAGGCGCTGGCGATCCAGCTCGGGCTCGCCGGCCAGGGTGATGCCGAGGTCGGCATGGCGGCCATCGTTGATCAGCTTGAGGTTGAGACTGGCCTGCTGCACTTGGCCGGCCTGACGCACCTTGGCGTGGTTGAAGCGCACGAACTCGGACGATTCTGCCGCGTAGCCCAAGTGGAATTGTTCCTTGTCGGTGATGGCCTGCTTGAGCCACTGCACCAATGCCTTGAAGGTGTTCATCAGGCATCTCCCCCAAATACGTCAACGTTGCTGAATACGCAGGCCGGCGACGCATGGCCGACGCGGATCACCTGGTTGGGCTCGCCCTTGCCGCAGTTCGGCGTGCCCAATACCTTGAAGGTGCTGGTGTCGCCCACGGCGCTGAGGTTGCGCCAGAACTGCGCGGAAATCGCCCGGTAGTTGGGGTTTTTCACCACGCCCTTGAGTTCGCCGTTTTCAATCAGCTGGCCCCACTCGCAGCCGAACTGGAACTTGTTGCGGGCATCGTCGATGGACCACGAACGGTTGGTCGACATCAGGATGCCGTGTTCGATGCCGCCAATCAGTTGCGCAAGGCTCTTGTCGCCGGCTTCGATATTCAGGTTGGCCATGCGGTCGATCGGCGGGCGGTTCCAGCTGCTGGCGCGGCTGTTGGCCACGCCGCCCATGCCCGAGCGGAACTGCGACAACGCCCCACCCAGCGGCTTGAGCAGCAGTCCTTCGCGGATCAGGAATTGCTTGCTGGCCGCGGTGCCGTCGTCGTCATGGCCGTAGCTGGCCAGTTGCTCGGGAATGTCCGGGTCGAACGTCACGTTCAACAGCTTGGAGCCGTATTGCAGCTGCCCGAAGTCGCTGGCCTTCACAAAACTGGTACCGGCGTAATTGCGCTCATCGCCGAGGATACGGTCGAGTTCCAGCGGGTGGCCGATGGACTCGTGGATCTGCAGGATCATCTGGTCGGGCATCAGCAGCAGGTCGCGCGGGCCCTGGGGCGTATTTGGCGCCAGCAGCAGTTGCAGGGCTTCGTCGGCAATGCGCGGCGCGGCGCCGACCAGGCCGAAGCGGCTGATCACGTCAAACCCGCCTTGCTGGCCGAAGTTGCTGCCGCCGAGGGTGCGCGACTGGCTGTCGTTGCCGTCGTAGGCCGTGACATTGACGCCGGGGAACACAAACCGCTGGGCCTGGCGCAGTTCGGCGCCGGCACTGTTGAGGTAGATCTGCTCGACATGGGTCAGGCCGAGGCTGACTTCCCAGTTCACCAGGCGCTCGTCCTGGGGCACGGCAGAGGACTCATCGCCGAGCAGTTGGTAGCAGTCGCTCAGGGACGGGAAGGCTTGCTCAATATTGGGCGACAGGTAGTCGGCGACGTCGCTGGACACCTGTTGGTCGCGCAGGTCGAGCAGGGCGTGCGGTTTTATCAGGCGGGCTTGCTGCTCGGCGCGTCCAAGGGCGGCTTGCAGGCCGGCAAGGGAAATATCGTGGGTGGCGGCGTAGGCCTCCGCACCGTTGACACGCACGGTGAGCATGACGCCTTCGTCGTGGTTCAGGTGGGGCGGTTCGGCGACGTTCTTGCGCACCGACAGGTACTGGCCGGATTCGCGCACGTAGCGCAGGGAGAAGAAGTCGGCGGTGGTGCGCAGGGCACTGAAATGCTTTTTGAGTGTGGCGTGGTGTTCGAACATGGGGCCTTCCTTGTGGGCGGCTCAGCGCGGGCAGGCAAACAGAGTAGGCCTGGGCTGGGGGCTGATCAAGGAAAGTGTAGAGGCAAGGTTTGCAGTGCCTGATCGGGCCCTATCGGGGGCAAGCCCCCTCCCACACTTGATTTGTGAATACATTCAAATGTGGGAGGGGGCTTGCCCCCGATGAAGGCACCGCAGTGAATCAGTTACTGCGCAGTCGGCCCCACTTCACGCAACGGCTTGCCACGCACCGGCGCATCGCCGGCCACGTAGTAGTCGGCAGTGCTGCGCGGCAGCGGCTGGCGGCCACGGATCTTGTCGGCGATTTTCTCGGCGATCATGATCGTCGGCGCGTTCAGGTTGCCGGTGGTGATGATCGGCATGATCGACGCATCGACTACGCGCAGACCCTGCATGCCGTGCACGCGGCCTTCGCCATCGACCACGGCCATCTCGTCGTCGCCCATCTTGCACGAGCAGGACGGGTGGAACGCGGTTTCGGCGTGCTCGCGGATGAACTTGTCCAACTGCTCATCGGTTTGCACCTCGATGCCCGGGCTGATTTCGCGGCCACGGTAGGGATCGAGTGCCGGCTGCTGCATGATTTCACGGGTCAGGCGGATGCCGTCGCGGAATTCCTGCCAGTCCTGCTCGGTGGCCATGTAGTTGAAGAGGATGCTCGGGTAGTCCCGTGGGTTCTTCGACTTCAGTTGCACGCGGCCACGGCTCGGCGAGCGCATGGAGCCCATGTGCGCCTGGAAACCGTGCTCTTTCACACCGTTGCTGCCGTTGTAGTTAATCGCGACCGGCAGGAAGTGGTACTGGATGTTCGGCCATTCGAATTCTTCACGGGTCCGGATAAAACCGCCCGCTTCGAACTGGTTGCTGGCGCCGATGCCGGTGCCGTTGAACAGCCATTCGGCACCGATGGCCGGCTGGTTGTACCAGAGCAGCGACGGGTACAGCGACACCGGCTGGGTGCACGCATATTGCAGATACAGCTCAAGGTGGTCCTGCAGGTTTTCGCCGACGCCAGGCAGGTCGTGGACCACCTGGATGTCGAGGCTTTCCAGCAGTTTGGCCGGGCCCACGCCGGAGCGTTGCAGCAGTTGCGGCGAAGCGATTGCGCCGCTGCACACCAGCACTTCTTTACGCGCACGGGCTTCAACGCGCTCTTCGGCGGCACCGATCAGGTAACGCACGCCAACGGCACGCTTGCCTTCGAACAACACTTTGTCGGTGAGGGCGTGGGTGACGATGGTCAGTGTGGAGCGCTTCTTGGCTATGTCCAGGTAACCGCGCGCGGTGCTGGCGCGACGGCCGTTAGGCGTGACGGTACGGTCCATCGGGCCGAAGCCTTCCTGCTGGTAGCCGTTCAAGTCTTCGGTGCGCGGGTAACCGGCCTGCACGCCTGCTTCAACCATGGCGTGGAACAGCGGGTTATTGCCCGCTTTAGGCGTGGTCACGCTCACCGGGCCATCGCCGCCGTGCCAGTCGTTCGGGCCGATGTCGCGGGTTTCGGCCTTGCGGAAATACGGCAGGCAATCGAGGTAGCTCCAGTCTTCCAGGCCCGGAAGCTTCGACCAGTTGTCGTAGTCCATGGCGTTGCCACGGATGTAGCACATGCCGTTGATCAGCGAAGAGCCACCCAGGCCCTTGCCGCGACCGCATTCCATCCGGCGGCCGTCCATGTGTGGCTCCGGATCGGTCTCGTAGGCCCAGTTGTAGCGGCGGCCTTGCAGCGGAAAGGCCAGGGCGGCCGGCATTTGGGTACGGAAATCGAGGCGGTAGTCGGGGCCGCCGGCTTCCAGCAGCAGGACGGTGACGCCTTCGTCTTCGGTCAGACGGGTCGCCAGGGTATTACCGGCGGAGCCGGCACCCACAATGATGTAGTCGTATTCTTGGGACATAAATGCACCCTCTTTGAAGTGTGGTCAGGTCGGGCCTCATCGGGGGCGAGCCCCCTTCCACATTTGATCGGGTTTACACAGTCAAAGGTGGGAGGGGGCTCGCCCCCGATGGCGGCCTCAAAGGCAACGCAAGGCTCGGGTCTTAGAACACCGAGGCGTAGTCGCCCAGCTCAACCTGTACCGATTTGATGCGGGTAAAGTTGTTCAGCGAGCTGATGCCGTTCTCACGGCCCACACCGGATTGCTTGTAGCCACCGACCGGCATCTTCGCGTCGGATTCGCCCCAGGCGTTGATCCAGCAGATGCCCGCTTCCAGCTGATGAATCACGCGGTGGGCGCGGTTCAGGTCCTTGGTCACCAGGCCCGCGGCCAGGCCGAAGTCGGTGTCGTTGGCGCGGCGGATCACTTCTTCTTCGGTTTCGTAGGTGAGGATGCTCATCACCGGGCCGAAGATTTCTTCACGGACGATGGTCATCTCGTCGGTGCAGTCGGTGAACACGGTCGGGGCCACGAAGGCGCCTTTGGCGAAATCGCCGTCGGTCAGGCGGTCGCCGCCGCACAGTACGCGGGCACCTTCTTCCTTACCTTTGGCGATGTAGCCCAGCACGCTTTCCATGTGGGCGAAGCTGACCAGCGGACCGAAGTTGGTGTTGGCGTCTTGCGGGTCGCCGACGCGGATACGGGCAACACGCTCAACGATCTTGGCTTCGAACGCCGCTTGCAGGTGCTTGGGCACGAACACGCGAGTGCCGTTGGTGCAGACCTGGCCGGAGCTGTAGAAGTTGGCCATCATCGCGATGTCGGCGGCACGATCCAGGTCGGCGTCTTCGAACACGATCAGCGGCGATTTGCCGCCCAGTTCCATGGTCACTTCCTTGAGCGAAGAGCTCGACGCGCTGGCCATGACTTTCTTGCCGGTGTCGGTGCCGCCGGTGAACGAGACTTTCTCGATGCGCGGGTGCTCGGTCAGCCAGGTGCCGACTTCACGGCCGCTGCCGGTCAAGACGTTGAATACGCCTGCTGGAACCCCGGCTTCGGTGTAGATCTCGGCCAGTTTCAGGGTGGTCAGCGAGGTGACTTCGCTTGGCTTGAAGATCATCGCGTTACCGGCGGCCAGGGCCGGTGCGGATTTCCACAGGGCGATCTGGATCGGGTAGTTCCAGGCGCCGATACCGGCGACCACGCCCAGCGGCTCGCGGCGGGTGTAGACGAAGGAAGTGTCGCGCAGTGGGATCTGCTCGCCTTCGATCGCCGGCACCAGGCCTGCGTAGTATTCGAGCACGTCAGCGCCGGTAACGATGTCGACGTACTGGGTTTCGGAGAAGGCTTTACCGGTGTCCAGGGTTTCCAGGGCGGCCAGTTCATCGTTGCGCTCGCGCAGGATGTCGACGGCACGACGCAGAATGCGCGAACGCTCCATGGCGGTCATGGCGGCCCAGATTTTCTGGCCTTTTTCAGCGCTGACCACGGCACGTTCAACGTCTTCTTTCGTTGCACGTTGCACTTGGGCGAGAACTTCACCGTTAGCCGGGTTGATGGCTTCGAAGGTGGCATCGCTGCCAGCGTCGCTGTAGCCGCCGTCAATGTAGAGTTTTTGCAGGTCGAAACGGGCCATAAAGTCCTCGCAAGTGCATAAGTGGTTGGCGTTACCCGCCGCAAAGTGGGCCATAAGGGTGTGGCAACACTGAGCGGCAGACGTTCAGGGGTTGAGCGTTTATAAGGGCTCTAACTCACCTGCTTGGCCAATTGGAAATCCATGTATTCGTAAGCGATCCGTTGCGCCTGCGCCGTGTCGAAAGCGTCTCCCGACAGGGCGCCGCGCAACCACAAACCGTCGATCAGGGCCGCCAGGCCTCTGGCTGCTTTGCGTGCGTGCGGCAGCGGCAGCACTCGGCGGAACTGGCAGCACAGGTTGGAATACAGACGTTGATCGTTGATCCGCTGCAACCTGTGCAATGACGGGTGATGCATGCTGGTGGCCCAGAAGGCCAGCCAGGTTTTCATTGCCGGGCCATTGACCTGGCTGGCGTCGAAGTTGCCCTCGATGATCACCCGAAGGTGCGCCCTTGGGCTGTCGTCCTTCAGCGCAAGCCTGCGTTCGTGGACGTTCTCGATCAGCACATTCATCAAGTACCGCATCGTCGCGGCGATCAGGCCGTTCTTGTCCTGAAAGTAGTGACTGATGATGCCGTTCGAGACCCCGGCCAAACGGGCGATCAGCGCAATGCTGGCATCTCCCATTCCGACCTGATCGATGGCCGTCAGCGTGGCTTCGATCAACTGTTGGCGGCGTATGGGTTGCATACCGACCTTGGGCATCTAGCACCTCTCCTTAGGCCTGTCGACGGGCGATGAACGTTCGTCGACTTGAAGGCCAGTCTATTTTGTTTTGATTGAACGTTCAATCAACAAAGAATAAGCTCTGCGACAAATGGTCGCTGCCTACAGGTATTTCCTACTTGAGGGCGACGACATCTGGCACCTGCAAAAACCTTTGAAACAGGCGGTATCAAGGCCTGCCCACTGCCTGGTGGGGCTCAAGGATTTTCGGGGTGTCTTTATAACACCCGTCCGTCGACTGCCGAAAAATCGATAGGTCGGGATAACCGTTGCCTTGTGTTTCTCTCTCGCACTGCCTGGAGCATCTGCGCCATGAGTTCTGCCTCTCTTATAAAGACCCCGCCGGAAAAGGTGCGGGTCAACGGTTGGGTGTTCTACACCTCCACCGCGCTGATTCTGTTGTTGACCGCCATTCTGATCATCGCCCCGCAGGAGGCCGGGCGCATGCTCGGCGTAGCCCAGGCCTGGCTTTCCAAAAGCTTTGGCTGGTACTACATGGTGGTCATCGCCGCCTACCTGGTGTTTGTGGTCGGCCTGGCGTTTTCGTCCTACGGCAAGTTGAAACTGGGCAGCAAGGACGACACCCCGGACTTCAGCTACGGCGCCTGGGCCGGCATGTTGTTCTCGTCGGGCATCGGTATCTCGTTGCTGTACTTCGGCGCTTCGGAGCCGCTGGATCACTACTTCAACCCGCCGGAAGGCGCCGCCGCCAGCAACAGCGCGGCACGCCAGGCGTTGCAGTTGACCTTCCTGCACTGGGGCCTGCATGGCTGGGCGATCTATGCGTTGGTCGGCCTGGCCGTGGCGTACTTTGCCTACCGCCATAACCAGCCGCTGGCCTTGCGTTCGGCGTTGTACCCGCTGGTGGGTGAGCGTTGGGTCAAGGGCGCGGCTGGTCACACGGTGGATGGTTTCGGCATGTTCGTGACCCTGCTGGGCCTGGTGACTAACCTGGGCATCGGTTCGATGCAGGTGTCGTCCGGCCTGGAAAACCTGTTCGGCATGGCGCACAGCAACACCAACCTGCTGATCGTGATCATTGTGATGAGCACCGTGGCGACCATCGCCGCCGTGTCGGGTGTGGAGAACGGCATCCGCCGCCTGTCCAACCTCAACATCGTGCTGTTCAGCGGTTTGCTGATCTTCGTGCTGCTGTTCGGCCCGACCCTGCACCTGCTCAACGGCCTGGTGCAGAACACCGGTGACTACCTCAACGGCATCGTGCTGAAAACCTTCGACCTCTATGTGTACGAAGGCGACGGTGACAAGACCGAACGCTGGATGGGCCTGTGGACCCTGTTCTACTGGGCCTGGTGGATTTCCTGGGCACCATTCGTGGGCATGTTCATCGCGCGTATTTCCCGTGGCCGCACGGTGCGTGAACTGGTGGCCGGCGTGCTGCTGATTCCCCTGGGATTTACCCTGGCGTGGCTGTCGATCTTCGGTAACTCGGCGCTGGACCTGGTGCTCAACCACGGTGCGGTGGAGCTGGGCAAGACGGCGCTGGAACAACCGTCCATGTCTATCTACCAATTGCTGGAGCATTACCCAGCGTCGAAAATCGTCATCGGCGTGTCGATCTTCGTGGGCTTTGTGTTGTTCCTGACCCCGGCGGATTCCGGCGCGGTGATGATGGCCAACCTTTCCTGCAAGGGCGGCAATGTGGATGAAGATGCGCCGCACTGGTTGCGCATCTTCTGGTCGGCGGTAATCACCCTGGTGACCATCGGCCTGCTGTTTGCCGGCAACTTCGAAGCCATGCAAACCATGGTGGTGCTGGCGGGGCTGCCGTTCTCGGTGGTGCTGATTGTCTTTATGTTCGGTTTGCACAAGGCGATGCGCCAGGACGTGGCGATCGAACAGGAGCAGGCGCAACTGGCTGAACGCGGGCGTCGTGGCTTCAGCGAGCGTTTGACGGCACTCGACCTGCAACCGAGCCAGGGCACTGTGCAGCGCTTTATGGACAAGCACGTCACGCCGGCGCTGGAAGAGGCGGCGGTCGCGTTGCGTGAGCAAGGGTTGGAAGTGCAGACGCTGTTGGGTAAGTCCAAGCGCTGCATCGGTGTGCGCATCGAGATGGAAGAGGGCAATCCGTTTGTTTACGAAGTGAGCCTGGATGCCTACTCGTCGGCGCCGAGCGACTTGCCTGAAGAAGAGCGCACCCGCTATTACCGTGCCGAGGTGTACCTGCACAACGGGCCTCAGGAATACGACCTGATGGGCTTCGCCCAGGAACAGATCACCCGGGACGTGCTCGATCAGTTTGAAAGCCATCGGCAGCTCCTTGGCCGTGTCTATAGCTGATAGTTGAGCCTGGTGGTGCTTTAAATGTGGGAGGGGGCTTGCTCCCGATAGCGGTGTGTCAGTCAGTCCATCTGTTACTGATCCACCGCTATCGGGAGCAAGTCCCCTCCCACATTTTTGACCCGGTTTCTCCAATGGCGTTTGCAGTGTGTGCTAGCCCAGGTTTTTGCCCAGCAGGGCGTGGTAGAGCTCGCTGTCGCCCAGGATCCCCACCACCTGGTTGTTGTCATGCAACACCAGCTTGTTCCCCGTCTGATAACGAATCTGCAGCGCATCACGCATGCCGATATTCGAATCCACCAGTGTCGGCACCCGGCCCAAACCTTCCACCGGTTGCCCCGGTGCCCAGTTCTGCAAATTCATCACCACGCCATTCTGCCGCGCGCCCTGGATGGTGTTGCCTTCGGCCAGGTCCAGCCATGAGTCGCCGCCTGGATCCAGGCACACCGAACCGTTGACGCGTTTGCAGTTGTCCAGCGTGCGCATCAGGCTGCGGCCGCACAGTACGTTCAGCGGGTTGGTATGGGCGACGAAGGTGCGCACATAGTCGTCCGCCGGGTTCAGCACGATCTCTTCCGGCACGCTGTACTGGATGATCTTGCCGTCTTTCATGATCGCGATGCGGCTGCCCAGCTTGAGCGCCTCGTCGAGGTCGTGGCTGACGAACACGATGGTCTTGCTCAACTTGCTTTGCAGTTCCAGCAATTCGTCCTGCAGGCCTTGGCGGATCAGCGGGTCGAGGGCGGAGAAGGGCTCGTCCATCAACAGGATGTCGGCGTCCATCGCCAACGCGCGGGCCAGGCCGACGCGCTGTTGCATGCCGCCGGACAGTTCATCCGGCCTCTTGTTGCGCCACTGGGTCAGGCCCACCAGCTCAAGTTTTTCATCCACCAGCTTGCGCCGTTCTTTTTCCGGACGGCCCTGCATTTCCAGACCAAAGCTGATGTTCTCGCGCACCGTCAGCCAGGGCATCAGGGCGAACTTCTGGAACACCATGGCGATGCGCTTGGTGCGCATCATTTTCAGCTCGGCGGGGGTGCAGGAGGCGATGTCGATCTGGCGACCTTCATGCTCCACGAACAGCTGGCCACGGCTGACGGTATTGAGGCCGTTGATGCAGCGCAGCAGGCTCGACTTGCCGGAGCCCGACAGGCCCATCAGCACGCAGATCTCGCCTTTTTCCACATCCAGGCTGGCTTTTTCAACGCCGACGATCTGCCCGGTTTTTTTCAGGATTTCGTTACGGCTCATGCCCTGGTCCAGCAGCTTGAGCGCTTCGCGTGGGTCTTTGGAGAAAATTACGTCGACATTGTCGAATCGGATAATGCTCATGCATCACCCCCTACTTTGGCGTCGGGTTGTTTGCAGATGCGGTCGAGCATGATGGCCAGCAGCACAATCGCCAGGCCGGCTTCAAAGCCCAGGGCGATGTCGGCGGTGTTCAGCGCGTTGACCACCGGCTTGCCGAGGCCGTCGGCGCCCACCAGGGCGGCGATCACCACCATCGACAACGACAGCATGATGCATTGGGTAATACCGGCAGCGATGCTCGGCATGGCGTGTGGCAGTTCAATGCGCGAGAGCAACTGACGGCGCGAGCAGCCAAAGGCCTTGCCGGCGTCCATCAACTCTTGCGGTACATCACGGATACCCAGGTAAGTCAGGCGGATGGGCGCGGCAATCGCGAACACCACCGTGGAGATCAAACCAGGCACCACACCCAGCCCGAAGAGGGTCAGGGTAGGGATGAGGTAGACGAAGGTCGGTACGGTCTGCATCAGATCGAGCACCGGCCGCATCAGGGTGTAGAACATGGGTTTGTGCGCGGCAACAATGCCCAGCGGCACACCAATGACCACGCAGACCAGGGTGGCGAACAGCACCTGGGCGAGGGTTTCCATGGTTTCCTGCCAGTACCCAAGGTTCAGGATCAGCAGGAAAGAGGCGATGACAAAAACAGTCAGTCCCCATTTACGTTGAATAAAGTGAGCCAGCAGCGCAATCAGACCGATCAATGCCAGCGGATTGAACCAGGTCAGCGCAAACGTCACGCCGTGGATCATCGTTTCCAGTGTCGATGCGATTGCGTCGAAGTAGTTGGCGCCGTGTTGGGTCAACCATTCGACGAAGGCAGCGATGTACTGGCCTAGTGGGATTTTCTGTTCAGTCAGCATGGTAGTGAATGTCCACATGCGAAGAGGGAAAACATCCCGGGGCAGCGTACCGCCCCGGGGTCAGCAGTTACTTGTTTAGATACGCTTTGACGGCTTCCAGGCCTGGTTTGCCATCGACGGTGGTGACACCGGCGAGCCAAGTGTCGAGTACTTGCGGGTTCTTCTTCAGCCAGGCTTTCGCCGCGGCGTCGGGCTTCATCTTGTCGTCCAGGACATTACCCATCAGGGTGCTTTCCATGTTCAAGGTGAACACCAGGTTCTTCAGCAACTGACCGACGTTGCTGCATTCCTCGGTGTAGCCCTTGCGGGTGTTGGTGTAGATGGTGGCCTGGCCGTAGTTGGGGCCGAACGAGTCGTCACCCCCGGTCAGGTACTTCATCTTGAAGCGGGTGTTCATCGGGTGCGGTTCCCAGCCAAGGAACACAATGGCCTGGTCACGCCTGGTGGCGCGCTCCACCTGGGAGAGCATCCCGGCTTCGCTGGATTCGACGACTTTGAAGCCGGCGGTCTTGAGGCCGAAGGCGTCTTTGTCGATCAGGGTCTGGATGGTGCGGTTGCCGTCGTTACCCGGCTCGATGCCGTAGATCTTGCCGCCCAGCTCTTCCTTGAATTTGGCGATATCGGCGAAGTCTTTCAGGCCTTTGTTGTACAGCGCCTCGGGTACCGCCAGGGTGTACTTGGCGTTTTCCAGGTTGGCGCGCACGGTTTCCACGGTGCCGGCATCACGGTACTGCTTGATGTCGTTTTCCATGGTCGGCATCCAGTTGCCGAGGAACACGTCCATGTTCTTGCCGTCGGCCAGGGACTTGTAGGTCACTGGAACGGAAATCATCGTGGTCTTGGTCTTGTAGCCCAGGCCCTTGAGGATTTCGCTGGTGGTCGCGGTGGTGACAGTGATGTCAGTCCAGCCGACATCGGAGAAGTTGACGGTCTTGCACTGTTCCGGTTCTGCGGCGTGCGCCATGACTGGCAGACTCAGCATGGCGGCCAACAACAACGAGGGTGAACCTTTCATCTGGGTAGACTCCTGTGTTTTTTCTGGCGGCATTTGCCGCGCTTTATAAGTGTTGCGGTTGGAGCGTGCGGCAACAGCTCTGCCACGGTGCCTTGCAAACGAGTCGAGACTGATCATGTACCAGTGAAAATCTGACGCCTACAGGGGGCGTCGTATCCAGTACAGGGAGGGTCGTATCCAGTGTCGGTGACGTCGCTTACAGGTTTTTCCCACGGTTAAACCGCTGTTTTTGCCCATCTGCACCGCTAAAAACGGCCAAAACAGGCGATCGCACGGGAGCGACGCTGGTGAGCATGGGTGCGTCGGTGTGAGACGCCGTGGCAGCGAATAAAACCTTGATGATGCCGCCATCTGGGCGATCTGAGCGTAGCACCTCGTTCAAGCCTGGCCGTGCTTATCGAGGAGTTCTACCGCAATGGCTATCAGTGTTTTCGACCTGTTCAAGATCGGCATCGGGCCTTCTAGTTCTCACACCGTCGGCCCCATGCGCGCCGCGGCGTTGTTCGTTCAAGGGTTACGTGAACGTGAACTGTTGGAACAGGTCAGGCGCGTCGAAGTTCAGCTCTACGGCTCATTGTCGGCCACCGGCATCGGTCACGGCAGCGACACCGCCACCATCATGGGCCTGATGGGCGAGTGGCCGGACGCGATCGATCCGTCGCAAATCGGCCTGCGCATTCACACCCTGCGTGAGACCGACACCCTGCTGCTCGACGGGCGTTTGCCCGTGCCGTTCCTGTGGGCCCGCGACATGCGCCTGCTTGACGAAAACCTGCCGTTCCACCCCAACGCCATGACCCTGGTGGTGTTGGGCGATGACGGCGAGCTGCACCGCGACACCTACTACTCAGTGGGCGGTGGTTTCGTGGTGGATGAAGCCCAGGCGCAGAGCGGCGTGGCGGACATGGACCGCACCGAGTTGCCGTATGATTTTTCCAGCGCCGTGGAGTTGTTGCAGCTGTGCAAGACCCACAACCTGCGCGTCGCCGAACTGATGCTGGCCAACGAAAAGGTCTGGCGCTCCGAAGACGAAATCCGCAGTGGCCTGATGAAGCTCTGGCGCGCCATGCAGGCGTGCGTGGAGGAGGGACTCAAGCACGAAGGCATTCTGCCTGGCGGCCTCAACGTGCGCCGTCGCGCCGCCAAGTTGCACCGCAGTCTGCAGGAGTTGAACAAACCCAATGTGATCGGCTCGACCTTGAGTGCGATGGAATGGGTCAACCTGTTCGCCCTGGCGGTGAATGAAGAAAACGCCGCCGGTGGACGCATGGTCACGGCGCCCACCAACGGTGCGGCGGGGATCATTCCGGCGGTGTTGCACTACTTCATGAAGTTCAGCGACGAAGTCACCGAAGCCAACGTGGTCGACTACCTGCTCAGTGCGGCGGCGGTGGGGATCCTGTGCAAGAAGAACGCCTCGATCTCCGGGGCCGAAGTCGGTTGCCAGGGTGAAGTGGGTTCGGCCTGCGCCATGGCCGCTGCCGGGCTGGCCGAGATCCTCGGCGCAACCCCGGAGCAGCTGTGCAACGCCGCTGAAATCGGCCTGGAACACAACCTCGGCCTGACCTGCGACCCGGTGGGCGGGTTGGTGCAAGTGCCGTGCATCGAGCGCAATGCAATTGCAGCGGTGAAGGCGATCAACGCGGCGCAGATGGCCCTGCGCGGTGATGGCCAGCACTTTATCTCCCTGGACCGGGTGATCCGCACCATGCGCGATACCGGGGCGGATATGCATGACAAGTACAAAGAGACGTCGCGAGGTGGGTTGGCGGTCAGTGCGGTGGAGTGCTGAGACCGAGTCGCCGGTATCGGGGGCTTGCCCCCGATGGCTGTCATCCAGACGATGCTGCTCAAAAAGTGAACACTCCAACCAAAAGCGCCACCTTTTAGCGCGTCGCAAACAGATAAGTAGCTTCCGAACGATTTTCCCTCCGACCACCCGTCACCTGTGCGTGCGGTGACAGACTTTTCCTACGCGCTGAAAGCGCCTTCCCACAAGTGATACCGAACTGCTCACACACCTTGAGCAGGGCCGCTCCGACGTCTATTTCAACCATATCCCGTACTCCTCGCGCGGGCTTATTTAGACGCGTCATCAGGTCGTTTTCAGGATTTGTTGAATGGCCATTCAAATTTAGGCATGGCATTTGCTCTACCAATTCAAAGCCTCTCGCCTTGCCGGATGAAGAGCGCAATAACAAGAGCCTCGCCTGAGGCCATCACCTGCTTTGTGTGAGGAGATACCGCCATGACGTCGTTCAACTCCGGGGCCCAACCCCAGAACCGTGCGCCTCAATCCATCGGCTTTTTGCTGCTGGACAATTTCACGCTGATTTCCCTGGCTTCGGCCGTGGAACCGCTGCGCATGGCCAACCAGCTGTCCGGCCGCGAGCTGTATCGCTGGACAACCCTGAGTGTGGACGGCAACCAGGTGTGGGCCAGCGACGGTCTGCAAATCACCCCCGATGCCTCCATGCACAAAGCCCCGGCCCTGGACACCGTGATTGTGTGCGGCGGCGTGGGTATTCAGCGTACCGTGACCCGTGAGCATGTGTCGTGGCTGCAAAGCCAGGCGCGCCAGTCCCGTCGCCTGGGGGCAGTGTGCACCGGCAGCTGGGCCCTGGCCTGTGCCGGCCTGCTCGACGGTTTTGATTGCAGCGTGCATTGGGAGTGCCTGGCGTCGATGCAGGAAGCCTTCCCGCGCGTGTCGATGAGCACCCGTTTGTTCACCCTCGACCGCAACCGCTTCACCAGTTCGGGCGGCACCGCGCCGCTGGACATGATGCTGCACCTGATCAGCCGCGACCACGGCCGTGAACTGTCGGCGGCGATCTCCGAAATGTTCGTGTACGAGCGCATCCGCAATGAACAGGATCACCAGCGTGTGCCGCTCAAGCACATGCTTGGCACCAACCAGCCGAAGCTGCAGGAAATCGTCGCGCTGATGGAAGCCAACCTCGAAGAGCCGATCGACCTCGACGAACTGGCGGTGTACGTCGCCGTGTCACGCCGCCAGTTGGAGCGGCTGTTCCAGAAATACCTGCACTGCTCGCCGTCGCGCTATTACCTCAAGCTGCGCCTGATTCGCGCGCGGCAGTTGCTCAAGCAAACGCCGATGTCGATCATCGAAGTGGCGTCGGTGTGCGGCTTTGTGTCCACCCCGCACTTCTCCAAGTGCTACCGCGAATACTTCGGCATTCCGCCACGGGATGAGCGCGTAGGCTCCAACACCACCCAGCAGGTGGCGATGATGCCGATTCCGCAGGCGCTGGTGTTGTCACCGTTGTCGGGGCCGATGTCGGCGTTGAGTCAGGCGCGCAATGAGTCGACGTTCGCGAGTGTACGGCTTTAAACCGAGTTGACTGCATCGGGGGCAAGCCCCCTCCCACACTGACCGCGAACACGGGTCAAATGTGGGAGCTGTC
>NZ_JAAUVM010000040.1:0-29378 GCF_012030485.1 Pseudomonas sp. B14(2022) | reverse complement strand
GAAACGATGCATCGCCGATGGTAGTGTGGGGTTTCCCCATGTGAGAGTAGGTCATCGTCAAGATTAAATTCCGAAACCCCATTTGCGAAAGCAGATGGGGTTTTGTTTTGCGCGGTCGAAAAGTGCGGAAAGACGCACGACAAATTTGCACAGTTATTTCTGAACCAGACCACTAGAATAGCCACCTAACCTTTTTTAAAGTTTGAGCCCTATCTATGCCGGATCCGGTTGACGCCCTTGAGGTGTCGGATTTACCACTGGAGAACTTGGTGGCATGCCATGAGTGCGACTTGCTGATGCGCAAACCCGTGCTCGCCCTCGGTGAAAAAGCCCAATGCCCGCGTTGCGGTTATGAGCTCTACGCTCACCGCCATAACGTCGTTGAGCGCAGCCTCGCCCTGGTACTCGCCGCGCTGTTGCTGTACGTCCCCGCGAACTTTCTGCCCATTATGCAGCTCAATCTGCTCGGGCAGTCCTCAGAAGACACCGTGTGGAGTGGCGTAGTCGGCCTATTCGATACCGGGATGCAAGGCGTCGCCGCCGTGGTGTTCCTATGCAGCATGGGCATTCCGCTGCTCAAGCTGCTTTGCCAACTGGCGGTGCTGCTCAGTATTCGTTGGAAAATAGGCCGCAGTTACGGGTTGCTGTTGTACCGCATCTACCACCACATGAAGGATTGGGGGATGTTGGAGGTCTACTTGATGGGCGTACTGGTGGCGATCGTGAAACTCGCCGACATGGCCTCAATCACCATCGGCCTGGGTTTGGTCTGCTTCGTCAGCCTATTAATGGTTCAGGTTCTGCTTGAGGTGGTGATGTCGCCGCACCAGATCTGGCAAGCACTGTCAGGAGAAGATGATCATGCGGGCGATTGACGCAGGCATTCTGATTTGTACCGAATGTCATGAGCTGAACAAACAAGAGCCGGACACCGATGAGCAAACCTGCACTCGATGCGGTGCACTGATCCACGCCCGTCGCCCCAACAGCCTCGCGCGCACCTGGGCTTTACTGGTCACGGCGGCCATTCTGTATATCCCCGCCAATCTGTTGCCGATCATGACCGTCAACTCCCTTGGCCAGGGCGAGCCCAGCACCATCATGGCCGGTGTGATCCAGTTGGTGCAGCACGGTATGTTCCCGATTGCGGCTGTGGTGTTCATCGCCAGCATCCTGGTGCCGACGTTCAAGTTGGTGGGCATTGGCCTGTTACTGTTTTCCGTACAGCGTCACCAACCGCTTTCCGCGCAGCAACGCATTATCATGTACCGCTTTATCGAATTCATTGGCCGCTGGTCCATGCTGGATATCTTCGTGATCGCCATCCTGGTGGCGGTTGTAAATTTTGGACGGCTTGCCAGTGTCGAGGCTAACCTCGGTGCTGCAGCGTTCGCCAGTGTGGTGATCTTGACGATGCTTGCCGCAGTAACTTTTGATCCCCGACTGATTTGGGATAACACGGAGTCGGACGACGACCATGAGTGATTTGCCTAAAGCTAAAACCCGCCCGGCCTCCAACTGGTCAGCCATTTGGGTTCTTCCCCTGATTGCCTTGATCATTGGTGGTTGGCTGGGGTGGCGTGCCTATTCCCAGCAGGGTATTGAGATCCAGGTGCGCTTTGAAAGCGGCGAAGGCATCCAGGCCAACAAAACCGAAGTAGTCTACAAAGGCATGCCCGTGGGCAAGGTCAAGACCCTGGCTCTTGACGATGAGGGTAATAATCGCGGGGTGATCGCCACCATCGAGATGAACAAGGATGTTGATCAATACCTCAAGACCAACACCCGTTTCTGGCTGGTCAAGCCCAGCGTCAGCCTTGCCGGTATTACCGGCCTGGAAACCTTGGTCTCCGGTAACTACATCGCCGCGAGCCCTGGTGATGGTGAACCTACCCGTAAATTCAAGGCGCTCTCCGAAGAGCCTCCGTTATCTGACGCCAAGCCCGGTCTGCACCTGACCATCAAGGCCGACCGCCTCGGTTCGCTCAATCGCGGCAGCCCGGTGTTCTACAAGCAGATACAGGTCGGCCAGGTCAAAAGCTACTTGCTCTCCGAGGACCAGAGCACCGTCGAGATCAAGGTCTACATCGAGCCGACCTACGCCAGCCTTGTGCGCAAACACACGCGCTTCTGGAACGCCAGCGGCATCAGCATCGACGCCAATCTCTCCGGCGTGAAAGTGCGCAGCGAATCTCTTTCCAGCATCGTCGCCGGTGGCATCGCCTTCGCCACCCCAGAGAACCGCAAGGACAGTCCACCCACTGATCCGAGCCTGCCGTTCCGCTTGTACGAAGATTTCGACGCGGCCGCTGCCGGTATCAAGGCCAAGGTCAAGCTAACGGACTTCGAAGGCCTGCAGGCCGGGCGTACACCGGTGATGTACAAAGGCATTCAGGTGGGCAGCCTGAAAACCTTGAAGATCGACCCGGACCTGTCCAGCGCCAACGCCGAGCTGACCCTCGACCCATTGGCCGAAGACTACCTGGTTCAGGACACTCAGTTCTGGGTGGTCAAACCTTCCATCTCGCTGGCCGGTATTACCGGCCTGGAAGCCCTGGTCAAAGGTAATTACATCGCCATTCGCCCTGGCGACAAAGGCAGCGCCCCGCAACGCGAATTCGTCGCCCGTGCCAAGGCGCCGCCGCTGGACCTGCGCTCCCCAGGCCTGCACATGGTCCTGTTTACCGACAACCTGGGCTCCCTGGATGTCGGCAGCCCGATTCTCTACAAGCAGGTCAAGGTCGGCTCGGTGCAGAGCTACCAGTTCTCGCGCAAGAACAAGCAACTGGTGATCGGCGTTCATATCGAGAAGGAATACGAAAACCTGGTCAACGGTTCGACACGTTTCTGGAATGCCAGCGGCGTCACCCTGACCGGCGGCCTTACCGGTGGTATCCAGGTGAAGAGTGAATCCCTGGCCAGCCTGATGGCCGGCGGTATTGCCTTCGAAACACCGCAGCCGAACGTACCGCTGAAAAAACGCATTCCACGTTTCCGCTTGTTTGCCGACCGTGAGGCTGCCAATCAGCATGGCACCCTGGTGACCATCAAGGTCGACCGTGCTGACGGTATGCGTCCAGGCACACCGGTACGTTTCAAAGGCCTGGATGTGGGCAAGATCGAGAGTGTGGACCTCAGTGCCGATATGCAGTCGGTGCTGCTCAGCGCACGTATCACCCAAGTGGCAGACCGCATCGCGCGCGTCGGCAGCCAGTTCTGGGTGGTCAAGCCAGAGCTGGGCCTGATGAAAACCTCCAACCTGGAAACACTGGTCACCGGGCAATACATTGAGGTGCAGCCGGCTGCGAAAAACGCCGGCCCGCAGAAGAGTTTCGTCGCACTGGACCAGCCCCCTGAAACTGTCCGTCAAGAGGCTGGCCTGAGCCTGACACTCAGCGCCGCACGCCGTGGCTCGTTGAAGGAAGGCGTACCGGTGACCTACCGTGAAGTCACCGTGGGCAAAGTGACCGGCTACGAGCTTGGCCAGACCGCCGACCGCGTGCTGATCCACATCCTGATCGAACCCAAGTACGCGCCGCTGGTACGCAGTGGCAGCCGCTTCTGGAACACCAGTGGCTTCGGCCTCGACTTCGGCCTGTTCAAGGGGGCGACGGTGCGTACCGAGTCCCTGGAGACGCTGGTGGCCGGCGGTATCGCATTTGCCACGCCAGACGGCGAGCGCATGGGGAACGCAGCGCGGCCGCAGCAAACCTTCCCGCTGTTCGACAAATTCGAAGAGGAATGGCTGACGTGGGCGCCTAAAATTCCACTCGGCAAATAAAGCTACAAAAAAGGCCGCGATCCAATGGATCGCGGCCTTTTTACATTTCAGCGCAAAGCGTCAGACTTCATCCAACTCCGGCTCATCCGCCTGCACATTCACCGTCGCCTTCACCCCATCATGGCGGCGGATGTACTTCCAGTCCGCCTCATCGATGTAGATCCCGTTCGGCCCGCTGCCGCCCTCCAGGTCGATTGCCACCTGGGCAGACACCTGCGGCTTCACACTGGCGAGGATCGGCACAAAGCCCAGTTGCAAGCTGGTCTCCAGCAACGCTGCCTGGTTCTTCTCATCGATATCCGCCGCCTCGTCGAGGTAGTACGGCAGGCGCACGCGGCCAGCCTGGTCGCGGTCCATCAAGTGCAGCAACAAGTACATGTTGGTCAGCGCCTTGATGGTCATGGTGGTGCCGTTGGACGCCGCACCGTCGATGTCGGTGTGGATCACCGGCTGACCGTGCACCTTGGTGATCTCGAAGGCCAGCTCGAACAGGTCCTTGAGGCCCAACTGGTTATGGTTGGCGGCCACCAGGCGGGCCAGGTATTCCTTGGCCTCTTCGTTCTTGTTGTCCTGCTCGGCACTTTGGCTCAGGTCGAACACCGACAGGGTTTCGCCTTCTTCGTACTGGCCAGCACTGTGGATGATCTGGTCGATATGCTTGAGGGCTTCCTTGTTCGGCGCGAGCACGATGCGAAAGCTCTGCAGGTTGGACACCTGACGCTTGTTGATCTCGCGGTTGAACAGCGCCAACTGGTGTTCCAGGCTGTCGTAGTCGCTGCGGATATTGCGCAGCGTCCGCGCAATGTCAGTGACCGCAGCACGGCGTGCCTTACCCAGTGTCAGCGCCTCATCGGTGCGGTGCGCATAGGCGTTGATCAGCAATTGCAGGCGACGCTCCACGTCATCCTCGCTGTCGAACTTGGCCACGCCCTTGAGGCGCACCTGAGCGTACAGCGCCTCGATCTGGCCATCGGCACGCAGCAAGCCCTGCCAGCTGTCCTGATAGTCATTGAGCAGCGGCAGCAGGTTGTCCATGGAGTCATCGACCGGGTCCATGAACGGCGTGCCGAATGGCAAGTCGGCCGGCAACAGCTGCCGGCGGCGCAAGGCGTCATCCAGCGTGCGTTGCTTGGCTTCCATATCGCCGATCTGCCGGCCTACCAGTTGCAGCTTGGCGGACAGTTGCTGGACGCGTTCGGTAAAGGCGTCACTGGAACGCTTCAACTCATCCTGGGCCGCTTCCATCTGCGCCAGGTTTTCCAGTTTTTCGCCTTCCTCGGCACTCAGGGTTTGCGCGCGACGGAAATCTTCCAGCGCCTTTTGCGCGTCGAGCACTTGCTGGTACAGCGCTTCGGTCTGGGTCTTGCTTGCGGCACGGTCAGAGGCCACGGCTTGCTGGGTTTTCAGCTGCTTGAGTTCTTTTTCCAGGCGCTCTTTCTGGTCGCGCAACGCCGCACGATCCGCCAGGGCCTGCAACGCCGGTGGTTCGATGTGCGAGATGTCGATGGACAGCCCCGGCACTTCAAAACGCTCGCCCTTGAAGCCATCCAGGATCTGCTCCAGGGATTTGACCCACTGGCCGTCCTCGTCCAGCGTGATGCCGTGTTCACCCAATGGCAGGCTGAACAACGAGCTGTTGAACAGGCGCATCAGGCGCTCGACATCCTGCTGCGAAAACTCTTCGCGCAGCTTGGCGTAGCTGTTGTTATCCGCGTGATCAAGCTGCTGCTTGACCGACTTCAAGCGCTTTTCCAGGTCGCGCAAACGCTCGTCCAAATCCTCGGCGCTGAACTGTCGCGACTGCGCCAGGGCGCCCGCCAGTTCATCGTGAGCGTCCTTGGCCGCCAGCAGTTGCTGCTCCAGCACCTTGACGTCATCCACCAGGGCAAAGCGATGCTTGAGCACCGACAACTCGCCCAGCCAACGCTGGATACCACTGATTTCCCGCTCCAGGCGCATCAGCTCCTGGGTGCCGCCACGCTGATCGTTCTGCAGTGCATCCTGCTCGTTGCGGTAGTGCTCGGCCTGGATGGTCAGCTCTTCCTTGCGCGCACTGGCGTAGTCCGACCAGGTGCCCAGCAGCGAATCCAACAGCGGCGACAGGCGATGCAGCTTGCCCCGCAGGGCGTCGCGCTGCCGGACGCCATTGGCCAAGGCTTCCACCAGCGGGCCGGCAGCGACCAGGGAGTTGTAGTCCTGCTCCATGCGGCGTACATCGCGGAAGGCCTCTTCGCACGCGGCGATGTAATCCACGCTACCCGAACGCAGGCTGTGTTCGAACGCATCGAGGAACAGCTGCTTGAGCTTGGCGGCGGTGATTTCGCGCATGTGCAGCAGGTTGATAAACAGCGCGCGGAAGGTCTTCAGGCTCTGCTCGCTGGTGGAGCGCAGCGGGATCAGGGTCAGGTCCAGCGGGATCGATGTGTGGCCACCCACCAGCAAGCGCCGCAGTTCATCCGGCTTGAGTTCGTAGGCCTTGAGGCCCTCGCGCTCAAGGTTGGTGAACAGCTCTTTCTGGCGCAGGCAGGTGTCGTTTTTCTGGTAGTGGGCCAGGTCCAGCTTGCCGGCATAGGCAAAGAACTGGTGACCAAAACCGCCGCCCGGACCGCGCCCGACCACGCCGATTACGTGCGGGCCGTGGGGCAGGGAGACTTCCACCAGGATGTAGCTGGTGTCGGTGGCGAAGTAGAAGCGCCGCGATTGCTCCAGGGTGTACTTGCCGAAACTCATGTCCGACATGCGCGCCAGGATCGGGAACTGCAAGGCGTTGATCGACGCGGATTTACCCAGGTTGTTCGCGCCATACACCGACAGCGGCTCTTCCAGCGGGAACAAGCCCAAGCTGTAACCGGCGGTGTTCAATAGGGCGAAGCGGCGGATGCCGTAGCGTTCCTTACTCATGCGTCGGTCTCCTGTTCTTCGGCAATGGCGCGGGCCAGGGCGTCTTCTTCGCTTTCTTCAGCGAAGTCACTCAAGTCCAGCGGGTCATCGGTCTTCAGCAGTTTCTCGTCGCTGTCTTCGTCGATGATCACTGGCGCTGGCAACGGCAACACGCTGTGTACGCTGGCCGCGAGGTCACGGTCTTGCTGCACCGACAGGCACACGTCGAGGAAGCGATGCATCGGTGGCAGGAAGCGGTAAATGCCGTTGTCTTCGCTGGCAAAACCCAGTTGGGTCATGCGGCGCATGATTTTTTCTTCGAGTTCTTCCTGGGTCTGCACTTCGGCCTGGATAAACAGGTCGCGGTACTTTTCCAGCAGGGACGGCAGTTCATCACGACCGAGGCTGCCACCGTCGAGCACGGCAATCGGGTCGCGGCCCTGGTCGGCCAGGTGCTCGACGATGATGAAGGTGAACAGCGCCAGGCGCTGGGCGGTCTTGTTGACCTGCGCACTGGCAATCGCGGAGTCCGGCACGAAGTAATAGAAGCCACGGGTATCGCACACCAGCTCAAAGCCCAGGGCCTTGAACAGCGTGCGGTACTGGTCCTGGAAGTTCGACAGTTGCGCGTACAGTTCGGGGTCGCGGCGGCTGACGTGGTAACCCTTGAACAGCTCGCGAAAGATCGGCGCCAGCTGGGACAGTTCGGATAGATCAAGATGCATAAGGTGTACTCGCAGGATGCTCGGCGGCGTCGGTGCCGGCCGGGAGCAGGGCGAATGAGCGCAGGCTGACCTGGTGCTCGTGTGTGTGGTAATCGCGGCGTTCCAGGCGCTCGCGCTTGAAGCGTTTTTCGCGCGAGAGCCGTGAGAACCAGTACAGCAACTCGTCGGTCGCGCCGTCCGGTTCCTGCTCCAGCAGCCAGGTCATCAAGTCCGGCATCGGCAGCGCGTCTTCGCAGCGCTCGAGCATTTCCTTGACCGTACGCGGCGCGCGCTGGGCTTCGCCCTTGTGGGATTTGTGCGCCTTGGGGAACCGTGCCGGTTTAGGCTCGAAGTTCGCCAGCGCATACACATAGGCCTCGACCTGGCTGGCACTGCCCAGGAAGGTGCTTTGCGGCCGGGTGAACATCGGCATCGCCGCCTGCGGCACCGCGTCCAGGCCTTTACGGCGGATGGCCGACAGCGCGAGCGCGGCGCCACGGGTCACGGCGTTGTGCCGGCGTGCCTCTTCGCGCAGCGGCAACAGCAGCTCGCGGGCGTGACGCAGGGTCAGCTGGGCGCTGGTCTGCATTTCGAGGATGCGCGCGTGGGTGCGCAGCAGCATGTCGTCGTCCACCAGGTGGCCGAGGCGCTGTTGCTCGGTGAGCATGCGCAACAGCACGTTTTCTACCTTGCGCACGCCTTGTTCGAAGGCACCGTCGGCGTTCACCAGTTGAATCATCGGTTCGACGTATTCGTCCCAGGTCGCCAGGACTTCGGCGTAACGCTGGCGCAACGGGATCTGGCGGTCGCTGGTCTTGGCACGGTCGGCCACGGCCGCGAGGGCCTGTTCGTCGTTGGCGAGTTTTTTCAGTACGTCGCGTACGCGCATGTCGAGCAGGCGCAACTGGCGGGCCAGGTCGTGGCCATCACGGATGTCGAAGGCGTCCTGAATATAACCGGCCAAGCGCTCCAGATGGCGCAGGTAGGCTTCGATTTCCAGGCACAGGCCGAGCCGGTGCTCCTTGCGAAGATAAGCCAGGAAGTCGTGGATCTGCGCGTTGAGCTCGAAACGATTCGGGCTTTTGGCGACAGGCACCAGGATGTCCAGGCGAATCCACACGTCCAGCAGGCTGGTGATGTCCTGGGGCGTGCTGTCCAGTTGTTGGGCGGCCAGTTGTGCGCGCAGCTCGCTCAGGCTGAGGGTGCCTTGGTCGAAGTGTTCGCACAGTGGCTCAAGTAAGGCCCAGTGTTCGGCGAGGGCGCGCAGGACGCGCTTGGGTTCGATCATGGGAATGGCCGGCTGGTTGGCGATTAAAAGTCGCGATTGTACTGCATCAGGCGCGGGATTTATCCACAGCCGGTCAGTGCACAGTGGGCGATTGTTACCGAACAGCGGTAGAATCCCCGCTCTTTACTTATCCACAAGTGGCCGAGCTGTGCTTATCGAGTCCCGACGTCGCGCTTACTTGACCGCCATGCAGGTGGTCAACTGGCTGCCCCGCACCGAACTGCCGTTCGCCGCCCCGTCGCGGCCCGAGCTGTTAGAGGCGCTTGAGCCCTATGAGGCGTTCGAGACCTCGGGCGAGGAGGCCGCCGCCCCGGTGGTGGTGGCCAAGCCCGTGCCGCCAGCGCGGCCGGCGGTCGAGCGGGCCAAGATCGAAGTGCCCCGTCCCTCGCCCATGGCCAAGCCGGTGGTAGCCGAAGAGGCAGCCCCGGTGGTCAAGGCCCCGGTGGTGCCGCCACCGCGTTTCGCCCTGCAACTGCTGCGGGCCGGGCGCTGCCTGCTGCTGGTGGAATTGCCCACCGGCGAGCGCTTCCAGACCCGCGACCCCGCCTACATGCTGCTCAAGGACATGCTGCGCGCCGCCGGCCTGCCCGACAGCCCGCAAATCGTCGGCGACCCGGTCCGTTGGCCACTGCTGGTGCGCGGCACCATGGACCAGGGCCCGGAAGCGGCGCGGGATTTTGTGCAAGGCTTCGTCTCGGCGCGCC
Source organism: Pseudomonas sp. B14(2022) (assembly GCF_012030485.1). NCBI lineage: Bacteria > Pseudomonadati > Pseudomonadota > Gammaproteobacteria > Pseudomonadales > Pseudomonadaceae > Pseudomonas > Pseudomonas sp. B14(2022). The sequence continues at coordinate 20,021 of NZ_JAAUVM010000040.1, read as the reverse complement.
TGGAAGACGAACCCTGCGTGTGCCTGTGGCTGATCGGCCTGCCCGCCGTACGGTTTGCCGGCGAAGCGAACGCCGAAGCCTGGTACCGCGAACTGCAGGTCGAGGGCCTGGGCGCTGTATGGGCCCTGCCGGGCCTGGAATTATTAATGGAAGAGCCACAGCGTAAGGCTGATGTCTGGCAAGCCATGCGCCGGCTGATGGCGCGCTGGAAAACAACCGATGAGTGAGGCTTTATCCTTCCGCCCGATGACCGAGGCCGACCTCGACGCGGTGCTGAAAATCGAATACGCGGCGTTCAGCCACCCCTGGACTCGCGGGATCTTTCTCGACGGGCTGGGCAAGTACCAGATCTGGCTGATGTTCGAAGGCGAGCAGCAGGTAGGCCACGGCGTGGTGCAGATCATCCTCGATGAAGCGCATTTGCTGAACATCACGGTCAAGCCGGAGAATCAGGGCCGTGGCCTGGGGTTGGCGCTGCTGGAGCACCTGATGTCCCGTGCCTATGCCGCCAACGCGCGGGAATGCTTCCTGGAAGTGCGCGACAGTAATACCGGTGCGTTCCGTCTGTATGAACGCTATGGCTTCAACGAGATTGGCCGTCGTCGGGATTACTATCCGGCTGTCGGTGGTCGTGAAGATGCGGTGGTCATGGCTTGCACCCTGGTCGACTGAGCACACAAAACCCATGTGGGAGAGGGCTTGCTCCCTCCCACATTCAGCTGTGCGGTGTGTCAGCGGTTACCGTCTACCGGGTCGATATCAGCCAACTCGGCCTCATCCAGCCCATTCCCGCCGCCAATGTCATCTTCATCCACAATGCTCAGGTCAAAATCCGCCGGGTTGTCTTCACCCGCCTCCCGAGCATCCCGCGCACCATCTTCATGGATTAGCGTTTCCGGGCTCATATCATCATCGGTCGACTCATGATTATCGGTCGAAGCCCCGGTCATTCCTGCCTCGCGCACCCGTTCGTCGGGCATCAGGTGTTCACGCTCGCCACGCGGAATCTCATTGCCAATCTCCGCCGTCGGTTCTTCCTCGTCAAAATCCAGCTCGCGCATCGAGCCCATGCGATCTTCGTTGTCGTCAATCGGTTCGGGCTGTGTAGCGCCGTAGGGACGTCGTGATTCAGTCATGGCCAATCCTCATACTGTGGGGCTTATAGTGTGTGGACAGGCATGGCCCCCCAAGATTCAAGTAATTGCCCGCCGGCTATCTTTATGATCGGCGTGACCCGGACGGGCGGTCGTCTGTCAAAGCTGCGCATCATTCCTGAGGCTTTCCCTGATGAACGAACTACAAGACCTGCTTGATAACAACGAACGCTGGGCGGATGCGATCAAACAGGAAGATCCCGAATTCTTCGCCAAGCTCGCCCGCCAGCAGACCCCTGAATACCTGTGGATCGGTTGTTCCGACGCCCGGGTACCGGCCAACGAGATCGTCGGCATGCTGCCCGGTGACCTGTTCGTGCACCGCAACGTGGCCAACGTGGTGCTGCACACCGACCTCAATTGCCTGTCGGTGATCCAGTACGCCGTCGATGTACTCAAGGTCAAACATATCCTCGTCACTGGCCACTACGGCTGCGGCGGCGTGCGTGCCTCCATGCAGGACCGCCAGTTCGGCCTGATCGACGGTTGGCTGCGCACCATTCGCGACCTCTACTACGAAAACCGTGACGTGCTGGCCCAATTGCCGACCGAAGAGGAACGTGTGGACCGCATGTGTGAGCTGAACGTGATCCAGCAGGTGGCCAACGTCGGCCACACCAGCATTGTGCAAAACGCCTGGCACCGTGGGCAGAGCCTGTCGATCCACGGCTGCATCTACGGCATCAAGGACGGCCGTTGGAAGAGCTTGAACACCACCATCAGTGGTTTTGAGCAGTTGCCGCCGCAGTATCGCCTGCGTCCGCTGGGCGAAGCCTAAGGCCGTTTGCGGTCGCGCCAGCGGGTCATGAATGCCTGGCCCTCGGCGTTCAAAAGCTCTGTGCTGCCGGTGATCCACCCCCGGCAGTTCAGCTCGCCGCATTGGCAGGCGAACTGCCGGAACAAGGCGTCCTCGGTGCTGGCGTAATCCAGGGTCAGTGGGGCGCCGGCGGCTATGGGTTGCACGGTCCATAGCTCCAGGTAGGTGGTGTCGAAAAACACATTCGGGTTGCAGGAATGCCGCAGCAGGCCGCAGAACCAGCTGTCGTACAGGTGGATGCGGGCAGACAGCTGCAACGTACGTGTGCGTCGCTCGTTCACGGCGTAACCGGACACTCGGGCAATGCGCACGCGGCCGTCGAAACTCACGCGAGCCCTGACGCCGCCGTCGTCGCGCTCAACCTTAAAGTGCTTGGCCGAGGGATAGCCCTGTTCAACGAGCAGTGTCTTGAACGGGTACAAACAATCACCCACAGCGGTTTTAGCCGGGTCCATGGCTTGAGTTTTCATAACTCTCCTTGGTGAGGCTGCATCGACCTGCGGGTGGTGGCTGACTACCAGTCTTGCAGCGGATGTGCCCGGCTCAAGACTCGCTGAACATGGAGCCGATTTCTACTGTCAACTTTGACAGTAGAAATCGGTTTTTTTTGGCTGTCTACAGCACAGGCGCCGTGATGGTGGGGGCGGGCGCTGTGTTCTTCAGCTGTTTGAGCTGCGTTTTGATCGCGGGCGTGGCGCATTTGGCGTTCGCCTGTTCCGGGGTCAGGTTGCGCACCGAGGTGTAGAACAACTCACAGGTCTGCTCTTTGCGCGTGACCTGCCAGGTGTTCATGCAGGCCTTGAGCAGTACATTCGGATCGCTCGCCGGTTTCTGGCCCATTCCGGCCTGCCAGCAGGCGGCGCTCAAGTCCTGGCCCATCACTTTTAAACCCGCATCGTCGGCTTGCTGCTCGTTACCGTCATAGGTGTCCGGGCTGGCCGCGTACCAGATGTAGCTGGGGTGGTTGGCGCCCAGCACCGAGACGGTCTTGCCCGCGGCAGGGCTGATCTGCGCCAGGCCCAGCACACCCACGGTTTGCCCGTATTGTTGTTTGATCCAGCTGCGCACCGGCGCGCCGAACGCGACCATTGGCAGCGAGCCGTTGGGGTGCAGGCTCAGTTCGCTGACCATGCGGGTCTGGTAGTCGGTGAAGTAGCTATAGACGTTCTCCAGGTCCTTGCCCGCATTGGAAGGGGCGGCGATGGGCGCGATATCGATGATGGTCTGGTAGGCCGGGGTTTCGGTGGCCGGCACGCCGTTATCGGTAAGCAGGCTGGCCCAGCGGTCGGTGGTGGCCGACTCCAGGTAATCCTGGGCCTGGGTCAGCGAATAATCCGGCGGAAAATGCAGCAGCTCGATGCTCTTGCGGTTTTCCAGGGCCATGCCCAGTGGCAGGAACAGGTACCAGTTGTAAGCCCACTTGCCGTCGCTGTTGAGTTTGCTCGCGCCCTGGTAGGCCAGGTCAGCGGTATTGAGCAGTGCGGTCAGGGGCTGGCCGTAACTGTCGGGTACACCGCTGAAGGTCGCGGCGAGCTGCCCTTCATGGTTTTTGACGCTGACTTTGGCTCGGCTGTAGCCGTCGCGCTGCAGGCTTTGGTTGAGGTAGTGCTCGGCGGTCTGCTCCAGCGTCCACGGCCGAAAGCAGATCACATTGCAGTTATTGGGGTAAGCGAACAACTGGGTGACCCGTTGCGTGCTGCCCAGAGGGACTTCGATGTCGGCGTGTACGACCGCACTGGCCATCAGTGCGGCCACGGTGAAGGACAACCTGGTCGGTTTGAACATACTTGATTCCTTGTCAGCGAAAGCCCGTCTGCGCGGGATGAAAGCCCACCCCCTCACAGTAGCGGTTGACCAGGAAAACCGCGTGCTAAATCGCCAGGCATGTCGCTATTGGATAAGCGTCCTACACGCTGAACTGCAACGCGTTGCTCAAATCCCCCATGGGTTTCTGGCCGCGGGCAATCATGGCGTCATCGCGTTGCTTGAGCCCGTCCAGGGTCTCCAGCTGGAAGACCCGCGTTATCAAGCGCAGGATCGACGCGGTGTCGTACACCGTATGGTCCACGGTGCCTTTGCGCGCGAAGGGCGAGACCACCAGCGCCGGGACCCGCGTGCCTGGGCCCCAGCGGTCGCCTTTGGGTGGGGCGACGTGGTCCCACCAGCCGCCGTTTTCATCGACGGTCACCACGACCACCATGTTTTTCCACTGCGGGCTTTCCTGCAGCACCTTCAAGGCGCGGACGATATGGCGGTCGCCCGAGGCAATGTCAGCGTAACCCGCGTGCATGTTCAGGTTGCCCTGTGGCTTGTAGAAACTCACGGCCGGCAGCTTGCCGGCCTGGGCATCGGCGAAGAACTTGTTGGTGCTCGCCTCATCGCCCAAACCGCCATCGCGCAGGCGCTTGTCACGCTCCGCACGGTTCTCGGGGCCTTGCTGCTTGAAATAGTTGAACGGCTGGTGGTGGTACTGGAAGTTTGGAATCTTCGGAATGCCCCCCGAATCCTTGAACTGGTCCAGCGTTGCCTGCCATGCCCCGGCGTACCACGCCCAGTCGACGTTCTTTTTCGACAACTTGTCGCCGATATGTTCGTGGGTCTGCGGCACCAGCACGTTGGGCAGGTCGGCTTTTGCGTAGTCCGGGTTTTCCGGGTCACGAATCCAGGTCGGCCAGTAAGGCGGCGCCAGGGTGTTCACACCGTAGCCGTCCGGGGTCAGCGCGCTGGGGCCGAACTGCGGCGGGCCGGTCATGGCGCTGGCCGGGGATTTATCCAGCGGCTTGAGACGCGGGTCGGTGGGGTCATCGCTTTGCAGCGTGGCGATCTGCGCCTTGGCCACCGACTGCGCGGCATTCGGGTAAAACGGCGCGGTGGCGCTGATCAGGTATTGATGGTTGAGGAACGAGCCACCAAACGCTCCCTGGAAGAAGTTATCGCAGAGCACAAACTCCTTGGCCACGTCCCACAGGCGCAGGGAATAACGGCTCTGGGCGTAATGGCCCATGACCAGGCCACCGGAGTCGGCCCAGGCGACGAAACCGTCGTTCTTGCCGCCGTTGATCTGCATCTGGTTCTGGTAGAACACGTGCCACAAGTCGCGAGTGACGAGGCTCAAAGGCAGGTCTTCAGCGTTCGGGCCCTTGAGGGCGAACGGCGCGTTGGGCAGGTTTTCCTGGAATTGCACTTCGCTGGGGTAAGTCACCCCATCCACGCTTTGCGGGCCTACTTGCAGCACACCGCCCCAGGTCGGGGGCAGGGTGGTCAAGAGGCTGCCGTCGCGGTCGCGTTGCTGCGTGTCGGCGGCAGAAAGCGCCGACAGCGGTTTCTCAACGCCTGGGAAGTCCGCAAACAGGTTGTTGAAGCTGCGGTTCTCGGCATAGATCACCACCACGGTCTTCACCTGGTCGCGCAACGCCTTGTCCAGCTCCTGCGGCGTGAGCGGCCGCGGCACGGGCTTGCCGGGCGCCTCACTGCTATTGCCGCAGGCACTCAAGGTCGCGCCCACCCCCAACACCGCCGCGCCCCCCAGGAAGCGCCGACGGCCGGTGTCTACCGGCGGTTGGGCTATGGAATCGGGGGAAGGGCGGTCTTCGTGATCATCACTCATTGCGGGGAGTCCTTGCTGGCGAGATGTTGCAAGATATTTCGCAGGACGGTAGCAATGCAATGTGACGGAACGAAGACAGTCAGGTGATCACAGCAGACGCAGTGCCAATTGGCTGCCGGCGCGCAGGTACTCTACCTGAGCCGTCAAGGCATCCTTGACGATGGCCTCGCCGGTGTCGGTCAGGGTGGCTTTTTTCGCGTCGATAACGCTGGTCTGCAGTAGTTGCATCGCCACATCCATGGCCTTCTGGAAGGCCGTCACGTTGTTATGCAGGCCGAATTCCTTGATAACAGCGTCCATGCGGCGATCTGCGTCATCTCGCAGGGTCTTGTACTCGACGAACGATACGTTGTCGTCCTGGTAAATATCATCGAGCAACTGCTCCAGTGATTTGGATAAGGGGGTCATTCGGATTTTCCTTGGGCTATGTGAAAGGCGTCCAAGGTTAATCAAAGGGGCTGGCAGGAGGAGCCAGGGGGTGTCACCTTATTGAGTAGGACAACCCCGACGCACTTCATCAGAAACACCGTGCTCTACGGCATGACGGGCGGCAAATACTTCAACGTCGTCCCCAATGCCCACAGCAGGAACAACACCAGCGGCGTATGCACCAGCAACTGCACAAACGAAAACCCGATCAAATCCCGCGCCTTCAACCCTAAAACCCCCAGCAACGGCAGCATATAGAACGGGTTGATCAGGTTCGGCAGCGCTTCGGCGGCGTTGTAGATCTGCACCGCCCAGCCCAGGTGGTATTGCAGGTCATTGGCCACTTGCATCACATAAGGCGCTTCGATAATCCACTTGCCGCCGCCCGACGGAATAAAGAAACCCAGCACCGCCGAGTACACGCCCATCAGCAGGGCATACGTGTCGTGGGAGGCGATGGAGGTGAAGAAGGTCGAGATATGGTGCGCCAGGGTCTGGCCGTCGCCGCCCTTGACCACGGTCATCAGTGCCGCAATCGAGCCGTACAACGGGAACTGGATCAATACGCCGGTGGTGGTCGGCACTGCACGGGCCACCGCATCGAGGAAGCTGCGCGGGCGCCAGTGCAGCAGGGCGCCGACCATGATGAACAGGAAGTTGTAGGTGTTCAGCCCTGAAATCGCGCTGATCGCCGGCTTGGTCGAGAATTCATGGAACAACCAGCCCGCCGCCAGCAATGCCAGCAGAATGGTCAGCAACGGGCTGTGTTCCAGCCATTCGCCGGGGCGGGTCGGTGGTTGCAGCTTGGGCAGGTTGAAGGCCGGGTCGACGCCACAGGCCTTGGCGTCACGGGCGCTGTTGGGGCCGGGCGCGGTGGCGTAGGCGATGATCAGCGACACCACGATCAGCGCCAGCAACAGCACGCCGGATTGCCACAGGAAGATGGTGTCGGTAAACGGGATCACCCCGGTGATCGACAGGATCGACGGCGGCAAACTGGCCGGGTTGGCCTGCAATTGTGCGGCCGAAGACGACAGCCCCAATGCCCACACCGCCCCAAGGCCAAGGTAGGCCGCCGCACCCGCAGCACGGTAGTCCATGCGCAAATCCGTACGACGGGCCAGCGCACGCACCAGCAAACCGCCGAACACCAGGGACAGGCCCCAGTTGAGCAGCGACGCCACCATGGAAATCAACGCGACCCACGCCACGGCGGAGCGGCCGTTCTTCGGGATGCGTGCCAGGCGGTCGATCAGCTTGACCGCCGGCGGCGAGCTGGCGACCACGTAACCACCGATCACCACGAAGGCCATCTGCATGGTGAACGGGATCAGGCTCCAGAACCCGTCGCCAAAGGCCTTGGCGGCTTCGGTCGGCGCGGCGCCCATGCCCAGGGTCGCGACGGCGACGATGATCACGGCGAGGGCGGCGAACACCCAGGAGTCGGGGAACCAGCGCTCGGCAAAGTTCGAGCAGCGCAGGGCAAATCGGGCATAGCGGCTTTCTTCGATAGCATCGGCCACGAGTCTTTCCTCTTGTATTTATTATGGTGTCGGCAATTTTCCGGCATGTTCCGCTACGGCCATTGATATGGGAATGCAGTTATCTTCATCGATCCATGAGGAAAACAAATATATCTGCCGCGATTGCCATCAACCGGCTCAGCTCATAACCTGCACGCCATTTTGTTTGTCTGCCGAGCCTCCACATGACTGCCACCTCTGTTCCACAGGCGCAGCGTTTTTCCCGCTCCGACTACAAAACCCTGGGCCTGGCCGCCCTGGGCGGAGCCTTGGAAATCTACGACTTCATTATTTTCGTGTTCTTTGCGCTGACCCTCAGCCAACTGTTCTTCCCGCCAGAAATGCCCGAGTGGCTGCGCCTGCTGCAGAGCTTCGGCATCTTCGTCACCGGTTACCTGGCGCGCCCGCTGGGCGGCATCCTGATGGCGCACTTCGCCGATCACCTGGGGCGCAAGCGCGTGTTCAGCCTGAGCATCCTGATGATGGCATTGCCCTGCCTGCTGATCGGGATCATGCCCACCTACGCACAGATCGGCTACTTCGCACCACTGATCCTGCTGGTGCTGCGCGTGCTGCAAGGTGCAGCGGTGGGCGGTGAAGTGCCCAGCGCCTGGACCTTTGTCGCCGAACACGCACCGCGCAACCATCGTGGCTATGCCCTGGGCTTCCTGCAAGCGGGCCTGACCTTCGGCTACCTGCTCGGCGCCCTCACCGCCACGCTGCTGGCGCAGGTCTTCACCCCGGCCGAAATCCTCGACTACGCCTGGCGTTTTCCCTTCCTGCTCGGCGGTGTGTTCGGCGTGATCGGCGTGTGGCTGCGGCGCTGGCTCAGCGAAACCCCGGTATTTCTCGAAATGCAGGCCCGCCGCCAGGCCGCCGCCGAGATGCCGCTGCGCACCGTACTGCGTGACCATCGCGCCGTGCTGCTGCCGGCGATGATCCTCACCTGCGTGCTCACCTCCGCCGTGGTGGTGCTGGTGGTCATCACCCCGACCATGATGCAGAAAACCTTCGGCATGAGCCCCAGCCACACCTTTGCCTTGAGCGCCCTGGGCATCGTCTTCCTGAATATCGGCTGCGTCCTCGCCGGCCTGCTGGTGGACCGCATCGGTGCCTGGCGCGCGGTGCTGGTCTACAGCCTGCTGCTGCCAGTGGGTATTTTCCTGCTGTACGCCAGCCTGATCAGCGGCGGCATCTGGCTTGGTGCGGCGTACGCGGTAGCGGGCTTGAGTTGCGGGGTGGTCGGTGCGGTGCCGTCGGTGATGGTCGGCCTGTTTCCGGCGCAGGTGCGAGTGTCGGGCATTTCCTTCACCTACAACATCGCCTATGCGCTGTGGGCAAGTACTACGCCGCTGATGCTGATCGCGCTGATGCCGACCAGCCCGTGGATTTGCGTGGGGTATTGCGTGGTCATGGGCGCGGTGGGGGTGGCGAGTGTGGCGCTGTTTGGTAAGCGCCACACGTTGGCGGCCTGAAGGTCAGGTCAAGAAGTGCCACAGCACCAGCGTACCGACCAACCCGACGACCGAAACAATTGTCTGCAACACCGACCATACCCAAATCGTCTGCTTCAGCTGCAAGCCAAAGTACTCGCGCACCATCCAGAACCCCGCATCGTTGACGTGGCAGAAGAACACCGAGCCGGCGCCGATCGCCAGCGCCACCAGTGAGCTTTGCGTCGCCGCCAACCCGGCCATCATCGGCGCGAGGATGCCGGCGGTCGTGGTGGTGGCGACCGTGGCCGAGCCGGTGGCCTGGCGCAGCGCCACCGCGATCAACCAGGCCAGCAGCAGGTACGGCATGTGCGCGCCTTCGGCGACTTTGCTGATGGTCTGGCTGACGCCGGCGTCGAGCAGGGTTTGCTTGAGGCCGCCGCCGGCGCCGATGGTCAACAGCAACACGGCGATGGGCGCGAGGGCCTTGCGCAGGGTGTTGCCGACTTCGGCGCGCGGCATCCCGGCGGCCCAGCCCAGGCAGATCACGGCGGCGATCACCGCCAGGCCGAGGGCGATCAGTGGTTCGCCGAGGAATTTCAGAGTCAGGCCCACGCTGCTTTCCGCTGGCAGCGCGACTTTGGCCAAGGTACTGCCGAGCATCAGAATCACCGGCAACAGAATGATCAGCAATGACACGCCAAAGCTCGGCTGGCGCGGAGCCTTGGGCGGGGCGCTGAACAGCGCGCCGATGTCGGCCGGCTCATCCACATGCAGGCGCTTGGACAGCCAGTTGCCATAGAGCGGCCCGGCGAGGATCACCGCCGGCACCGCCAGGCAAAAGCCCAGCAACATGGTCAGGCCCAGGTCGGCGTGCAACGCGCCCACCGCAATCAGCGGCCCCGGGTGCGGTGGCATCAAGGCGTGCAAGGTGGTCATGCCCGCCAGCGCCGGGATGGCGATTTTCAACAGCGGCTGGTTCGAACGTTTGGCCATCACAAAGATGATTGGCACCATCATCACCAGGCCCACTTCGAAGAACAGCGGCAGGCCGATCACCATCGCCACCAGCGCCATCACCCATGGCAACGACTTGCCCTTGCCCAGCCCGAGCAGGGTGGTGGCGATGCGATCGGCCGCGCCGGATTCTGCCATCAGCGCACCCAGCATCGAGCCCAGCGCAATGATGATCCCGGCTTCACCGAGGATCGCCCCGGCGCCCTTGCTGAAGGCCTTGGCCACCTCTTCCGCTGGCAGCCCGGCGCCGACCCCGGCGATAAAGGTGCCGATCAGGATCGACAGGAATGGCGGCAACTTGGTCGCGCTGATCAGCACGATGATGCTGGCGATGGCCAGTAGTACGCAGAGCATGAGGCGGGTGTCGTGAACCATCCACGCGGCAGTCGATAACGCCAAGGCGGGACTCCTTATCGAACAGGTTGGGAAAATTGTTTCTTTTTGTTTCCTGCCCCAAAAGCATACCCGATAACGCCCGCCGCAGAGCCATTGCTGTCGGATTTGTAATCTTTGCTCCACCGCTCTGATAAGTCGCGAACGCTACATTGCCCCCGCTTGGACTTCTTGGGCGTGGAACTCTCGTATGGCAATTTCCGTTAAAAAACTCTTGGGCGCGACGCTGTTGTGGGGAGCTGCCAGCATTGCCCAGGCACAAACCCTCACCCTCGACGCCGCCCTGCAAACCGCCTTCGCCAACAACCCCGACCTGGCGGCTGCGCAATGGGACATCGAGATCGCCGAGGGCGGTCGCCAGCAGGCCGGGCTGATCCCCAATCCGGTGGCGTCCTGGGATGCCGAAGACACACGTCGCGATACGCGCACCACCACCCTCAAGCTAAGCCAAACCCTGGAGCTGGGTGGCAAGCGCGGTGCCCGCATTGACGTAGCGACGCGTGCCCAGGACGCCGCCGCACTGACCTTGGAACAGCGCCGCAATACGTTGCGCGCCGAAGTGATCGACGGCTACTACGGTGCCCTGCGCGCCCAGGAACGTCTCGACCTGGCCCAGCGCTCCCTGGCCTTGGCCGAGCGCGGGCTGGTGGTCGCCAACGGCCGCGTGACCGCCGGCAAATCCTCACCGGTGGAAGCCACACGGGCCCAGGTGCAACTGTCGGAGATCCGCCTCGAATTCAACCGCGCGCAAATGGGCCTCACCGACGCCTATCGCCGCCTGGCCGCCAGTACCGGCAGCGCGGCGACCGACTTCCACGCTGTCGCCACGCCAAGCCACTCCACACCGCCGTTGCCGTCCGCCACGCAACTGTTGGCGCGCCTTGAACAGACCGCCGAACTGCGTCTGGCCGAACTGCAGATCGTGCAGAACGAAGCCAGCGTGGGCCTGGAAAAAGCCCAGCGGATTCCCGACCTGGATGTGTCCATTGGCAGTCAGTACGACGCCAGTGTGCGCGAGCGGGTGAACCTGGTCGGCGTGTCGATGCCGATTCCGTTGTTTAACCGCAACCAGGGCAACGTACTTGCCGCCACGCGCCGTGCCGACCAGGCCCGCGACCTGCGCAACGCTGCCGAATTGCGCCTGCGTACCGAAACGCGCCAGGCCCTGGACCTGTGGCAAACCGCGAATACCGAAGTGCGCGCATTCAACCAGCAGATCCTGCCCGCCGCCCAAAGCGCGGTGGACAGCGCCACCCGCGGCTTCGAGATGGGCAAGTTCAACTTCCTCGACGTGCTCGACGCCCAACGCACCCTGATCGCGGCGCGCACCCAATACCTTGCGGCCACCGCCCAGGCCACCGATGCCTGGCTGCGCATCGAACGGATTTACGGCGACCTCGCCCGGTTTTGATTTTTTCTGGAGTGCCTTATGAACAAACGACACGGCGTGGCGCTTGCCGTCGCCTTGGGCCTGATGCTGTCCGGCGTTACCAACGCCGAGGAAGAAGAAGGCACGCTCGAGCTGACTGAACAGCAAATCCAGGCCGCCGGCATCGAACTCGCCGAGGCCCAACCCCGGTCGATCAGCACACTGCTGACGCTGCCGGGGGAGGTGCGTTTCGACGAAGACCGCACCTCGCATATCGTCCCGCGCGCGGCCGGCGTGGTGGAGTCGGTGAAGGTCAATCTTGGCCAGGCAGTGAAGAAGGGCGAGCTGCTCGCGGTGATCGCCAGCCAGCAGATTTCCGACCAGCGCAGTGAGCTGGCGGCCAGCGAGCGTCGGGTTGAACTGGCGCGTATTACCTTCCAGCGTGAACGCCAGTTGTGGCAGGACAAGATCTCCGCCGAGCAGGATTACCTGCTGGCGCGCCAAACCCTGCAAGAAGCCGAAATCGCCTTGAACAATGCCCGCCAAAAAATGACCGCACTTAGCGGCAACACCGTGCTGGTCGGCGGCAATCGTTACGAACTGCGTGCGCCGTTCGCAGGCGTGGTGGTGGAAAAACACCTCGGTGTCGGCGAGGTGGTGAGTGAGACCAGCAATGCCTTCACGCTTTCTGACCTGTCACAGGTGTGGGTCACCTTCGGCGTATTTCCCAAGGATTTAAACAAGGTCCGGCTCGGCAAACCGGTGAAGGTCAGCTCCACGGAAATGGGCACAGATGTGCAGGGCACCGTGGCCTATGTCGGCAATTTGCTCGGCGAGCAAACGCGCACCGCCACCGTGCGCGTGACGGTGCCCAACCCCGATGACGCCTGGCGTCCAGGGCTGTTTGTCACCGTGCAATTGGCCACGGACACCTACCAGGCCAAGGTCACCGTGCCGCAAGCGGCGATCCAGACCGTCGAGGAAAAACCGTCGGTATTCGTGCGCACGCCAGACGGTTTTATCACCCGCCATCTCGAACTGGGCGCCAGTGAGAACGGCTACGTCGAAGTGCGCCAGGGCCTGGAGGCCGGTGCCCAGGTGGCCACCACCGGCAGCTTCATCCTCAAGTCCGAATTGGGCAAGGGCTCGGCTGAGCACGCCCATTGATCCTGCGAGTGATTTCTCATGTTTGAGCGCCTTATCCAATTCGCCATCGAGCAGCGCATCATCGTGCTGCTGGCAGTGCTGTTGATGGCCGGTGTCGGCATCGCCAGCTATCAGAAACTGCCCATCGACGCGGTGCCCGACATCACCAATGTGCAGGTGCAGATCAACTCGGCGGCGGCCGGTTTTTCGCCGCTGGAAACCGAGCAGCGCATTACCTTTCCCATCGAAACCGCGATGGCCGGTTTGCCGGGGCTGCAGCAGACCCGTTCGTTGTCACGCTCCGGCTTGTCCCAGGTGACGGTTATCTTCAAGGACGGCACCGACCTGTTCTTCGCCCGCCAGTTGGTCAACGAGCGCCTGCAGGTGGCCCGCGAGCAATTGCCTACGGGGATCGAAACCGCGATGGGGCCGATTTCCACCGGCCTCGGGGAAATTTTCCTGTGGACCGTGGAGGCCGAGGAGGGCGCCCGCAAGGACGACGGCACGCCCTATACCCCGACCGACTTGCGAGTGATCCAGGACTGGATCATCAAGCCGCAGCTGCGCAACGTGCCCGGCGTAGCCGAGATCAACACCATCGGCGGCTTCGCCAAGGAATACCAGATCGCCCCGGACCCCAAGCGCCTGGCGGCCTACAACCTGACCTTGAACGATCTGGTCACGGCACTGGAGCGCAACAACGCCAACGTCGGCGCCGGGTACATCGAGCGCAGCGGCGAGCAATTGTTGATCCGCGCACCGGGGCAGGTGGCGTCCATCGACGACATCGCCAATATCGTCATCACCACGTCCGACGGCACGCCGATCCGCGTGCGCAATGTCGCCCAGGTCGAGATTGGCCGTGAGCTGCGTACCGGCGCCGCCACGGAAAACGGCCGCGAAGTGGTGCTGGGCACGGTGTTTATGTTGATCGGAGAAAACAGCCGCACCGTGTCCCAGGCGGTGGCTTCCAGACTCGAGCAAATCAACCTTTCGCTGCCCGACGGTGTGGTGGCGGTGACCGTCTACGACCGCACCAACCTCGTCGAAAAAGCCATTGCCACCGTGAAGAAAAATCTCTTCGAAGGTGCGCTGCTGGTGGTCGCGGTGCTGTTCCTGTTCCTCGGCAATATCCGCGCGGCGCTGATCACCGCGATGGTGATTCCCCTGGCAATGTTGTTCACCTTTACTGGCATGTTCACCAACAAAGTCAGCGCCAACCTGATGAGCCTCGGCGCGCTGGACTTCGGCATTATCGTCGACGGCGCAGTGGTGATCGTCGAGAACGCCATCCGCCGCCTGGCCCATGCGCAGCAGCGCCATGGTCGCTTGCTGACCCGCAGCGAGCGCCTGCACGAGGTGTTCGCGGCGGCCAAGGAAGCGCGGCGTGCGCTGATCTTCGGGCAACTGATCATCATGGTCGTGTACCTGCCGATCTTCGCCCTCACCGGCGTGGCCGGGAAGATGTTCCACCCCATGGCGTTTACCGTGGTGATCGCGCTGCTGGGGGCGATGATTTTGTCGGTGACCTTCGTACCGGCGGCGATTGCGCTGTTCGTCACCGGCAAGGTCAAGGAAGAAGAAAACCTGGTGATGCGTACCGCACGCCGGGCCTATGCGCCGGTGCTGGACTGGGTGATGACCCGCCGGCCGCTGGTGTTCGGTCTGGCCGTGCTGACCATCGTCACCTCGGGCGTGGTGGCCAGCCGCATGGGCAGTGAGTTTATCCCCAGCCTCAGTGAGGGCGACTTCGCCCAACAGGCCCTGCGCGTGCCCGGCACCAGCCTGACGCAATCGGTGCAGATGCAGCAGCAACTGGAAAAAACCTTGATGGCCCATGTGCCGGAAATCGAGCGGGTATTTGCACGTACCGGTACGGCGGAAATCGCCTCCGACCCGATGCCGCCGAATATTTCCGACAGCTACGTGATGCTCAAGCCGAAGGATCAATGGCCAGATCCGAGCAAGTCCCGCGAAGCCCTGATCGCCGATATCCAGCGCGCCAGTGCGATTGTGCCGGGCAGTGCGTACGAGTTGTCGCAACCGATCCAGCTGCGTTTCAACGAGCTGATTTCCGGGGTGCGCAGTGATGTGGCGGTGAAGGTATTTGGCGACGACATGGCGGTGCTCAACACCACCGCTGCAGACATTGCCGAGACCTTGCAAGGCCTCGAGGGGGCTTCGGAAGTGAAGGTCGAACAGACTTCCGGCCTGCCGGTGCTGACCATCAATATCGACCGTGACAAGGCCGCGCGCTTTGGCCTGAATGTCGGCGATGTGCAGGACACCATTGCCGTCGCCGTCGGTGGGCGCCAGGCCGGTACCCTGTATGAAGGTGACCGCCGCTTCGACATGGTCGTGCGCTTGTCCGACGCGCTACGTACTGACATCGACGGTTTGTCGCGGCTGCTGATTCCGGTGCCGGCGCTGGCGGGGAATGCGGCGGGGCAGTTGGGGTTTATTGCGTTGTCCCAGGTCGCCAGCCTGGACCTGGTGCTCGGCCCGAACCAGATCAGCCGCGAGAACGGCAAGCGCCTGGTGATCGTCAGTGCCAACGTGCGCGGGCGGGATATGGGGTCGTTCGTGGAGGAGGCCGAGGCGGCGATCACGGCGCAGGTGAAAGTCCCGGCAGGTTACTGGACCACATGGGGCGGCCAGTTCGAACAACTGAAGGAAGCCTCCGAGCGTTTGCAAATCGTGGTGCCGGTGGCCTTGCTGCTGGTGTTCGGGTTGTTGTTCATGATGTTCAACAACCTCAAGGACGGGCTGCTGGTGTTTACCGGGATTCCGTTCGCGTTGACCGGTGGGATCATGGCGCTGTGGCTGCGCGATATTCCGCTGTCGATCTCCGCAGGCGTTGGCTTTATCGCCTTGTCCGGCGTGGCGGTGCTCAACGGCCTGGTGATGATTGCCTTCATCCGCAACCTGCGCGAGGAAGGGCGCTCGCTGTCGGTGGCCATCCACGAGGGTGCGCTGACTCGCCTGCGCCCGGTATTGATGACCGCACTGGTGGCCTCCCTGGGGTTTATCCCCATGGCCCTGGCCACCGGCACCGGCGCCGAAGTGCAGCGTCCGTTGGCGACGGTGGTGATCGGCGGGATCATTTCTTCTACGTTGCTGACCTTGCTGGTGCTGCCGGCGCTGTACCAGTGGGCGCATCGCAAGGAAGAGGAAATACCAGGCTGAACCGTGTAAACCGGCCTGGCTGGCTGCTGACGTCGGCGTGCCCCTGATGCAGGTGCATGATCGACTGCACAATGGCCAGCCCCAGCCCGGTGCCACCTTCGGCGCGGGTACGGCTGCTGTCGGCGCGGTAGAAACGTTCGAACAGATGCGGCAGGTGGTGCGCTTCGATGCCACGCCCGGGGTTGCCCACCGACAACGACACGCTCTGGTCGTAGGTCTCCACCAGCAGCAGCACGCTGGAGCCTTCGGACGTGTGGCGAATGGCATTGGACAGCAGGTTGGAAATGGCCCGCTGGATCATCAGGCGATCACCTGTCACCCAGGCGTCGCCGCGCAGGTTGAGGGTCACGTGTTTGTCTTCGGCGCTCAGGGCGAACAGCTCCATCACCCGTTGTGCTTCCGCGCCCAGCGACACCGTGCCGAACCCGGCTCGCGCCGCCGGATGGCTGACTTGAGCGAGAAACAGCATGTCGGAGACCATGCGCGACAGGCGCTCCATTTCCTCGGTGCAGGATTCCAGTCCGGCCTTGTATTCCTCACTGGGCCGTTCACGGGACAGGGTCACCTGGGCCTTGCCCATCAGGTTGGTCAGCGGTGCACGCAGTTCGTGAGCGAGGTCGTCGGAGAACTGCGACAACTGCTGCACGCCGGCGTCCAGGCGATGCAGCATGACGTTGATGCTTTGCGCCAACTCGCCCAGCTCCTTGGGCAGGTTGTCGATGGATAAGCGGTGGGTCAGGTCCTGGGTCGTCACTTGGGCGGCGATATGGCTGAACTGCTTCAAGGGCGCCAACCCGCGTTGCACCAGCCCCCAGGCGCCCATGCCGATAAGAATCAGCAGCATCGGCAGGGCGATGAGGGTGGCGCGCAGGTAGGCACTGAGCAGCGCCTGGTCATCCCTGCGGTCCAGCGACAGCAACACGCGCACGCGCTCGCCGCTGGCCAGGCGCATCAGGCTGGAGGCACTGAGTACCTGGTTGCCGTCTTGGTCTTCCCAGTTGAGGTAGCCGAGGGTTTCCCGGGGGGAAAAGTCGGTCAGTAACGGTTCCTGGGGTTTGGCGCCGACACTGAGCAGCACGGCGTTATCGGGCGCGGTGCCGACGATGGTCAGGTAGAAATTGTCATGGCCCATCACCAGGTCCAGCAACGAGTGGGGGCGGGCTTTGATTCCGTGGGTGTCCAGGCCCATCGCCAGGCTGTGCTGGATCTGTTCCATCTTGCTTTCCAGGCCCTTGCGCGCGAGCTTTTCCAGCTCATGGGTCAAGGCCAGGTAGGCCAGGGTCGCCAGCAGTACGACCAGCCCCGCGCCCATGAGGCTGACCGTCAGCCCCAGGCGCATCGACAGGCTGCTGGTCCTCATTGGCGCGCCTCCAGCACATAACCCACGCCGCGAATGGTATGGATCAGCTTGACCTCGCTCTGGTCGTCGACCTTGCCGCGCAGGCGGCTGATGGAGACCTCGACCACGTTGGTGTCGCAGTCGAAGTTCATGTCCCACACCAGGGAGATGATCTGCGTGCGGGTCATCACCTCGCCGGCCTGGCGCATCAACACATGCAGCAGGGCGAATTCCTTGGTGGTCAGGTCGATGCGCCGGTCGCCGCGATAGGCGCGATGACGACGCGGGTCCAACTCCAGGTCCGCGACACGCAGCACATCCGGCAGCGGGATATGTTCGCTGCGGCGCAGCAAGGTGCGCACACGGGCCAGCAGTTCGGGGAACTCGAAGGGTTTGACCAGGTAATCGTCGGCGCCCATGTCCAGGCCCTTGATCTTGTCGGCCAGGCGGCCGCGCGCGGTCAGCATCATCACGCGCTGGTTGCCGTCACGGCGCAGTTGCTCGAGTACCTCCCAGCCGTCGGTGTTGGGCAGGTTGACGTCGAGGATCACCAGTTCGTAGGTGTGCTGCCTGGCCAGGTGCAGGCCGTCGATGCCGCTGGCGGCGCAATCGACGACGTAGCCACTTTCGGTCAGGCCTTGCTGCAAGTAGTCGGCGGTTTTCTGCTCGTCCTCAACCACAAGGATACGCATGGGGATTTACCTTCAAGGAAAACGAAAGGAGATGGCCTCATAGAGGCTGAATAGGCTGTAGGAAAACTCTGGAGCCTGAAGTAGCTTTAAGGTCAAGCCGCGTCAGGCCGGTGCGACGATTCGTCACTGACCTGGCACACAAAAAAAACGCCCCGGCTGGGGCGTATAAAATTCATCTCTGTTCCAAAGGAGCTACACAAAAGCTGCAGAGATGAGATGTGTTCGATGCGCAGTATAAAAAGTGCAACTTAACGAGAAGGTGAGGCCGATATTACAGTTCTGACAGACTTCAACCTGTGAAGAGATGTAGGGCATCGGCAAGTGAATGTAAGCGCGTCTTAAAGAATCGCCAGTGGGTATTCGACAATGACGCGGACTTCTTCAAGGTCGGATTCAAATGAACTTGAGCGCACGGTGGCCTGGCGCAGTCGCAGCGATAAATCCTTCAAGTTGCCGCTTTGCACCACGTACTTGGCTTCGATATCCCGCTCCCAGCGGCGTTGGTCGGTGAGCGGATCGCCGGCGGCATCGCGGCGCATATACACCGCGTTGGCGTTGCTGTAGTCGGCGCCGGAGCCCTTGCCGTAGCGGGCCATGAACGACAGGCCGGGAATGCCGAATGGCTGCATGTCCAGGTCGTAGCGCAGCATCCACGAGCGCTCCTTGGGCGAGTTGAAGTCGCTGTACTGGATCGAGTTGTTGAGGAAGATCGAGTCCGACTGGCGCAGGTAATCGAAGTCGTCATCGCCGTTGTTGCGCTGGTGCGAAACGGCCAGGCTGTGGGCGCCCACCTTCACGCCGAGCCGGGCGCTCCAGATGCTGTTATCGAATTCACCCAGCAACTTTTTACCTTCGTCCACAGCCTTGTAGTAGTTGACGTCGCCGAACAGCGAGACGTCTTCGTTCAGCGGGTAACTGGCGGCGCTGCCGACGTAGTACTGGTCCCAGGCGTCCTTCAGGCGGCTGCTGTACAGGCTCAGGCTCAGGTGTTTGTTTACGGTGTAGTCGCCGCCGAAGTAGCCGATCCAAGGTGAATCGACCGGGCCGGCGTAAAACGTTGCGAACCCTTTGTTCATGCCGCTTTCGTTGGGTTGGCTCATGCCGCTCAAGCGCCCGCCCTGCAAGGTCAGGCCTTCCAGGCTGGTGTTCTGCAGGGTCACGCCACGGAAGCTTTCCGGCAACACCCGCGAATCGCCGTAGGCCACCACGGGGGTCAGCGGGAACACGTCGCCGGCCTTGATCACCGTGTCCAATACCCGCAGTTTCGCCGCGCCGCCGACTTTGCTGTAGTTGTCTTCGGGATGGTTGTTGCTGTCCACCGGCAGCACGCCGAACGAGCCCTTGCCGCCGCTGCGGCCGGTGCCCGAGTCGAGCTTCACGCCGACCATGGCGAAGGCGTCCAGGCCAAACCCCACGGTGCCCTGGGTAAAGCCGGATTCGAATTTACCGATCAGTCCCTGGGCCCAGGCTTCGGAATAGCCATTCCCGGTGGGGCTGGATTGGCCCTTGCGGTCATCGCGGTTGAAGTAAAAGTTGCGCGCCAGCACGTTCACGCTGCTGCCTTCGATAAACCCTTCAGGTTTGTCTTCCGCGGCCACGGCTGCCAGGGGCAATGTGGCGATCAGTGAAAGGGGAAGGGTGTAATAACGGATCCGCATGTTTCGCTCCTCGGTATTGGCAGTTATCAGCTTCTTATGGAGGCGGGCGTTCTTATTGATCTGGCCCGGGCTGATAGTTGCAAACCGTGGATAACGATTGGGTGGCGTGAACATTACAATTCTGGAAGCTCGCTGAACTGGCCTAATGATTTTGGACACTTCAATCGGGCGCTATGATAGCGCCCAAATCTGAGGTGTTTGGATATGCGTAAATCTTATTCGAGTGAGTTCAAGCTCAAGGCTGCCAGCATGGTGTTG